>JAPOQT010000107.1 GCA_026710525.1 Pseudomonadota bacterium | reverse complement strand
AGGTGAAGTGGTGGATTTTGCGGTCCCATTTTTAGTAGAAATTTGATATCCCATTTTGGGTGGAGCGTAACTTGCAAACAGACAGTGGCTGTATATCTTCTTAGTTGAAATAAGAATCTTTGTATAACTAAAATTCTTTGTTATTTAGCTTATAATTCAGCTTATTCACCAGATCTTGCTGGCAGATTTGATACAATCTTTTTCGGTTTCTTTGGAAAGAATGACTTATTTTCTGCCATTTTTTTTGAACCGGGAACTATTTCTCAACCTCCTGCTTTTGCATACTTGGTGATGGTTTATCGACTTATATCATGTATCACTGTGACTGTTAGGTATACCTTGAATAACGCCCCATAGGAATGTGATACCTTCGCCAGTAACGTTTATGCAGACTGTCGGAAATATCAGGCAAACCTGAAGCCACGAGATCAGGTGATTTTTTCAAGGTCTGCCAAATCCAACGCATGTCTTCAGGAATAGGTAGGACAATGGAAAAGTCACTTTGTTGTAATTGAAATTTTATCGCACCAGCATGTAAACAGAGCCGAGGCGCCACAATATGCGTCAACACATCAGAGGAGTATCCTGATCTCAGAAATTCAAGAAATATCTGCTCATTATGATGATAACGGATATCACCTAAAAGAGGCACACCAGAGTAAGATGCATGGATACGTATCTGATGAGTACGGCCATGAATCGGTATTATTTTAAGCATATAATACTGACGATGTCTGGCTAGCACAGTGAATTTGGTAATCGCCTCTTTACCAGCTGGATCAACCCATCGTTTCGTGCGCCAAGTAGTTTCTTGTGTTAGCCCAATAGGTTTATTCACTTGCCACATGAGCCCTGGTGGTTGACCAATACCAATACCGTAGTAAATCTTTTCCATACTGCGACGCCGAAATGCCAGGGCCAAAGCAGACCTTTGCTGTGGGTTACTCGCACAAATAACAATGCCTGAAGTTTCTCGATCTAAACGGTGTACGGCCCGCCACTGTGGGCCAAAAGATGTGCGAATAATTTGAAAAAAAGTATTCTGACGGTAACGGCCACCTTCATGCATAGGCAGATGGGGTGGCTTATAAAAAGCAACCATGTTTTTAGCTTGAAAAATACAAAAAATGCCGCGCTGCACTTCAGGCTCAAAGGCCTGAGGATAATAATGAAAGAGCTGATCGCCTTCCTTTAGGCGATATGAAGGCTTCACTTGCTCGTGATGATTAAAAACCTTACCTTCTAGGCAACGTTTTTGCCAGCTTGTTCGAGATAAAAAAGGAAACTCTAACCCTAAATAACGATCAACTCTCATATCACTCTGACTATGAGATAACGGCTTACCAAGTTTTCTCAGGTCTTTTTTATCCACTTGCTTTTATGACCTAAAAAGAGATCATCGTATCCGTGTCTCATGAAATGACACGAAACTTTCAATAACCCACAGAATAACAATCATGCCACAACGACAACCAAAGATTCCTGCTCGTATCCTAGCTAGTTTATTTATGGCAGCCGCTAGTATCACCATCGGCATTGCTTTATCTCTGCTATTACTCACGGAAAAAAATCGTGACCTCATTGTCGCTGGTGAATTATATTTACCACCAGAGTTGGTTGAGTACGCCCAAAACAACCAAACTCTTTTTATTGTGATATATCAAAACACCCACAGTCGAGCTCTCGCCGTTATGAAGGAATTTATCACGGTTAAGAGCACAAAAAAAACAAGAAAAGAAGGCTACAAAAGATTTTTTGCTGTCACCCTGCCAAAACTAGAATATATGTATTTACCGGGAACAACAAATGAGCCTCATCCTGAAAATGTGATTCGCGAGCTGCTCCAAGCAGAAACCAAAACATCACTGATGATCAAAATCCGCCTAGATCGGGATGGACAAGGGGGACCTGATCGCTCAGGAGATGTGATGAGTAAACGGATCCCGTTTTATCCAGGTCAATCTAATCTGCCAGTCACCGTAAATAAAAAATGGTTTGAATAAGTTTCACTCACCACTTTGCTTACGCTGTTCATACGCTTTTCCTTGCTGCAGTGTTCGCACTAATAGTTCCTGATTTTCAGCGAGGATCGAAGCAGATACTGCCGACAACCGTGGATGATTAGTGACGTACATAGCAATGAAGGCATTACGTCGTAACCCCACAATTTTAGCTCGCGTCATAGGAGTACCACCAAATAGTTGTTCATAGGTTTGCTGGTTCATCAGAGCGATTTCATCAAGGGGAAGGTCATCTGGTACATGTTGTTGCAGCAGATGAGACTTCCGGGCAAATCGATTGTGGGGACACACCAACTGACAAATATCACAACCAAAATAATACTCAGCCAGATGATCCCAATACTCAATAGGAATAAGAGAACGATGTTCAATGGTGTAATAAGCCAAACATTTTGTGGCATCAAGAACATAATCTTCATCTAAAGCACCTGTCGGACAATGAACCTGACACCGCCGGCAACTACCACAACCTTTGTGGGTCCTAGTCTTTTTCATGGTCGATGATTGATCAATACGAGCTGAGGTAAATATTTCAAATAAAAACATTAAGCTACCGTGACCAGGCAAAATAAATAGTGTGTTTTTGCCAATAAACCCAGCCCCCGTTTGTTCAGCGAGACTTTTTTCTAAAATCGGTGCTGAATCAACAACAACTCGGTAAAACGCCTGTGACTGCCCTGTTTGTGCTAAATAGTCATCGATAATCTTACGCCCTGTTTGATGCAAAAACTTATGATAGTCCTTTAGTTTCCCATACTGAGCCACTTTAGGGCGAGAGCTAGCTGACTTTTGCCAGGAAGTTTTCTCACCATAGGGATAGGCACACACAATCACACTCGTCGCCTCCTGTTCGAGGAGTGACGGGTTTTGTCGCAACTGTAAATAACGCTCTAAATAAGACATTTCACCGTGCTTTCCTAATGTTAACCAAGTTAAAAAGTGATCAAACGATGGGTCTTCTTTCGGAGGAACCACACCAAGCAAATGGATATCATGGTCTTTGCACAATGATTTCAGTAGTGGATTCATGGTTGTGCCCTACTACCCTTGAGTGTCTTTTTTAATTCATGGGTATCCGGTGTTTGTTGCCACCAACTCTTTTGGCTAGCCTGAGCCTGGGCAATCAGCATATCCCAACCAGTGGCGAAAGGTATCTGATTTTCCTCGGCATAACGCAAAAAATCAGATGGCGGTGCGTATGTCATGTCCATACAGCCAATAAGATGGCTGTTTTTAACTTTGATAGCTTCCGTAAACTCAGTCATGGCATTACCCTGGTGAGGCAGAGGTGTGCCTTGGACTAACAAGGTGGCTACTGGCAGCTTAAGGGCCGAGAGCAAGCTTGTCACATGAAAAGGTTGCCAGTGGATGGAGTACGGCAAAGGATCGCTAAAAAAGGATGAAACAAATGCCTGATGATAGTTATTGGGATGATAGCCATCATGAATTTGACGCCAAAGTATGGTTATCCTAAGGGGGTCTGTTAGGGTAGCGCCTGCCGTTCCCGTGAGAGCACATGAATGAGATAATAAGTACTTGCGCTTCAATGTTTCGAGAATACCCACCGTCGCACCACCAAAACCTAAAAAAATGATATGCTTAATACTCTCACAACATATTTCACTCTGTTGCATACTTGCCAGCCAACCAAGGCCATCCGTATTATCAAGGTGCCACTTGCCAGCTGTCACACTCAGAGTAGCCGTGTTAACACACGAAAAATCAGTAGGTGCCACCACATCCATCAATGATGCGACCTTGGTAACATGTTTGAAAGGGGTGGTAATATTCAATCCTGTTATATGGTTTACTTTCAGCCGATGAGCTACCTCTGACAGATCACAACCAGACATATCAAGCAACAAATAAGACACGTCTTGTAAACCAAGAAGGTGGGCACTCGTTAAATGGATAACTTTTGAGCGCGAATAGGATATGTTACAGCCAAGCAGTCCAAGATGACGGTGAATCATGGCAGTCTCAATAGTTAAAAAATCAGATCATCAGCCAGGCAGCATGAGCTAGTCTTTTTGACAAAAGCTCTCTTCTTGTTATAACGTGTTATTTTACCGCAACCATGTCATAACAGGTTGGGGTGGAAAGAGCAAGCAATCAGGACACATATTATAACTTTGGGTGGGCCTAACTTATGATCATTCTTGAAAATTATACCGAATTTCCCAAAGTCCTGACATCGCTTCAGGCTAAAGGTAGTGTGGTGGTGGTGGGTAATTTTGACGGATGTCATTTAGGACATCGGTCACTGCTTACCTACGCCCAAAACCTATGTCTATCATCGGACCATAGGCTCCTTCTGACCACCTTAACTTTTCAACCACATCCCAGGGTCTTTTTTAAAACACTGCAAGAAGATCAGCTTTTTTTCAACGAAGAACAAAAATCCCAAGTTTTTGCTTCATTAGGGGTGGATGTTCATATTCGTCAAAAATTTAATCGTCGTTTTGCTGAATTATCAGGACAGGATTTTATTCAGCGCTTTCTTTGCCTGGCACTCGCTGCTCGTCATGTGGTTGTTGGTAATGACTTTTGTTTTGGTAAAAATCGCTCTTTTAATAGCGAGAAACTCAAAGTGATCTTGGAAGATCTTGGCATTGCCTGTCATATCCGTAACCCGGCATTATTTCACAATAAAGGGGTTATCTCATCATCTCTCCTAAGAGAGTATAGTATGGCGGGTGATATGGCGGCTTTACGTCACTGTCTTGGGCGTCCTTTAGCTATCACAGGATACAGTGTTCCTGGCAAAGGCTTGGGCAGTAAACTACTCTACCCCACAGCCAACATACCTCTCAGTCGTGACATACCAATAAAAAATGGCGTTTATCAGGCTTTTGTCTGTTATGGTGCTGCCGTTGATCTCTTGATTGATCCCACACAACTATGGCAAAAAGATCAACCGTACCTTCGAGCTACTCACAGCCTTTCAGGAAAATGTATACCAGCAAGCACAAGCCAGACAGCACCTTATCTAAAGATTGTTCCGGCCCTAGTTAATAAAGGTTTCTCTCCCACCCTGCCCTCAGTTTCTGCAAACAAAAGACCTCATCTTGAAGTCTATTTACTCGAGGATCCTGCCCGAGAACTCAGAGGAGAGTTTTTCACTGTTTGGTTACTGAAGTTTATGAGAGCAGAAAAGACATTTACCGGTCTTGAGCTGCTTAGAAACCAAGTTCGACAAGATATCGCAGCAGCTAAGGCCGCGTTTGCCTCCTCAAGAAATCATCACGAGCTAGACATAACCAAGTTGTCATAGCATTGACGACCGTCGACTTTTTCGCTACCCTGATATTCGTCAGATCGACAACTGCCATGCAAGCACACCCCATAACCACTCATAAGGCGAGACGTTTACCCGGTGGCAACTTATAAAAAAATATCCCATTACCAACAATTCAAATCATCATGGCTCAACTGGCAGGCTAAGATATCTAAACACACCAACAACCAGCCGCTGATAGGGGTGGCATGGGGTAATTCAGATTACTTTATTTATAAGATAGCTAAAAAGTCACAGGAACTCTGGCATGGTCAAGTGGTCACCCTACACTGTGGTGATATGACTCCCAAACACTGGAGTAGTATTATCTATCATCAAGGACTATCTCAACAACCCATCCTCTACATTATTAAGGGTAGCGAAGAGCTCGATCTCACATTATTTCAAAAAAGGGATGTCAAAACAAAAGGTCTCACACTATCGAAGATCAAAAGTCATGGCTTTCTTTTTTGTCTGCAAACAAAAAGCCCTCGCAAACCACAGAGTTTTTTTGCGATCCTGCCCCAAGAGACGACTGAGATCATAGCTCTGGCACTGCGCCCTTATGAACTTGATGGCTTTGCCAAGGACCTCTGTCGTACCTTTGGCTTAAAACTCACAGAAAAAGCTTTCTACTACTTAAAGTTATTCGCGAGTGACAAACCCTATTTTCTCGAACAAACCTTGAGAAAGCTATCCCTTATTTTTGAGCAACATCATCTACTTGATCATCATCAAATTCTACCTCATCTTGATCTTATTCCTGAAAGCGTTGTTTTTAATATCTACCCCAGCCTAGCTCAGGGAGATCAGCTCAAAGCAGAACGTGTCCTGAAAGACCTACTATTAGAACAAAAAACACCCCCTCTTCTTATTTTAGGAGCTCTCCATCACTACCTAAAACAAATAGCCGCCCTTGTTTGTGAACAAAGAGGTGTTAAACTGGGTGAAGGAGGGAGCAAAAACCATCAACAACCATCACTGCCTTATTTTTTAAAAAAAGAATATGCTTTAGCGAGTAGAGGAGTTTGTGAACAGCAACTAGCTCAAGCACTTATTAAACTCGCTGAAGTAGATCATTACTTAAAAGTATCCCAAGGTAAAGGATCTTGTGAAAGAATATTAGTAGAGCTAGTGAGCATAATAGCCGGCTTTTGTCATCCACATTCTCGTCAACCTAGGTAGCCAATCAATGAACTCTTCTTTGTTAAGGTTAACCATTGTTTTGACCATGATGCTTTTACCATCATGTATTAGCCAACATGGTGTCACTAACGACCATCCCGAAAAAACCGAGCTCACTGCTCAAGATCACACCGTCAGTCAGTTAGATGAGTCTGAAATAGCTCGAGAGACCCTATCTTTTACACCGATTCTCATCCCTGAATCTCTCCACCTACACATACACCGTAATGCTCCTGTTTTAGGTGTTGCTTTAGCACATGGTAAGTTAGTTATTCTCACCAGCGAAAGTGTGTTCTATTACGGTATTGATAGTCATGAACTTTCGAGCTTACCACTTCCGAAAAATCAAACTCAAACCCAACTAACCTCAAGCCATTCACCTTTATTACCATCGATTAACACCTGGGGTACTAATCGATATCTCATCAAAAGAGATCAAGACCTTTTTGTCTTAAATCTCCAACCTCAACTACGTCTGAGTCAGATCTCTCTTCCAAACACCCAAACCATTTCTAGTGGATTTTTTGGTCCTGTATTAGCTCTTGCTAGTCATCAAAAACTATGGTTGTTTGATCAAATTGACCAAGATTATTCAATTCAAAAAACTCGGACTATGCCAAAAAACCATGAATTTTATCAGCTGCTATACCCTGAAGCGAAAAAAATCGATACCACCAAAACCGAAGAAAATAGTCAAACCATGACGAAAAAAATGGTTTTTTCAGGTGATTCCTCGATGATTTTTTTCTCTAAAAGACATCTTTGGCACTGGAATTTTGAATCAAATAAGCTGTCTCTCATCGCT
>JAPOQT010000106.1 GCA_026710525.1 Pseudomonadota bacterium | reverse complement strand
TAGAGTGTGTATTTTGGTTATTTTTATCGTCAAAATGCCATCAGCTGATCATGTGAGTTGGCCCTGAGTTAGATTCATAAGTTGGTCATATCTTATTCATAGTCATGGACCAGTCGTTGGTTTGAATCAGTATTTTAATCTCGTCATTGAATAGCTCTGAGATTGCCCTGACTGGTTGATGGCTAGGGTTCCTGACGGTGGTTAAAGATATCAAAAGCCACCAGGATTATTTTACTAAAAATAAAATAATTTTAATTTTTTTAACAACTAACAGCAATGCTAGTTAATGTAAAGCTCCTTATAAAACAATCTCTAACCTAGTGATTATGGATGGCTAGATGTTTTACTAGCAGTGAAAACTGACACTATTTTTTAATTTTCTGTGTTCTTGACTCTGGTAATATTTGTCTATACTTTTGATACGAATGGTTGCCTGCTTGTATTGAAGCCTTAACAGTTGTTATCCAATTTAAGTGAGGAAATATACTCACAACTTTACCATATTTACCACAGATGCTGGAGCTAGATGATTTACTTGATAAAAGACCCACTAAAACTGACTTTTCCCTATCACCTGGAACATCTGATGACTTGACAGCAGGGCCGCCAGAATCACCCTGACATACTTTGAGTATACTATCCTCTTCAGGTCCTGACGTGATGGTGAAATTCCATTTACTTCGATGGATAAAGAGTGGCTTAAAAACAGTCTTATCAGCTTGATCAGCCTGTTCGGCATAAGACTTCACATTATCATCAGATAATTTTGGTTCGGCTGAAATGGCTTGCAGATATTCATCTACCACTCTCGAAATAGGGTTATTATTGAAAGAAGTTTCGTTATTTTCAGAGAACGTAAACAACGTAAAATGTGTTTGTGATTCCTTGTCCACAAATGATTCTTGCGCACAAACTGACTCAATTATCTTACTCACTTTGGTCTTTTTGCTAGCACGGTTTACCCTTTCTAGGGTTGCAGGGTCATCACGCATTTTTTTAAAGTGCTGGAACAGCATGGCGACTCTCTCAGGCGCTCTGAGATCATATTCCTCTTCCCAATTTTTATATTCCTGGGGGTTTTCTGTTACTACTTGAACAGAGCCACCATAATAAGGGTTTGTTTTAGGAGTATGAACAACATCTGGAGATCTGGTGTGAGGTTGATCATCGGTCCCGGAGTTTTTACGTCTTACGTCAATGCCTATGACGGAGGACAATGAAGTATCAGACACTCCTTTTTCACGACCTATACCATGGATTAAGAGCATACCATTCAAGCGCTCAGAACTATACTCAGATTGATGATGAGCCGGAAGGTCAAGAGAGCCGGCAAATGGAGCATCGGGAACAACTTTGATGAGGGCAATATCATGGGTAAATTTCCCTTGTTGTGACATAAAAAACTTCTTATGGATCACAACAGAAATCAAGTGATTGGATGTAAGAACACCCTCTTTTAACTCACCAGAATTTGTTTTACTGATATAGCGAATACCAAAATTCTTAAGTTTATCAGAATGACATAACAAATGATCTAGGCAGTGAGCAGCTGTGAGAATGTAGCCGTCGCCGATGTGTGAGCCTGAACAAAAGCCGATAGAATTTGCTAGGGGATCTGGTGGCCCTTCATTGCTATCATGAGTGAGTACGATGGGCTGGTTTATCGATTTGTCCACCAACTCAACAAAATAGTGGGGTAATTCCACAAATGATTTATATTCCTTGCCACCGTAAGTACTGAGTTCAGTTGGATGAGGATGAGTCTTGGAAACCTTACAACTGGTTATCATAAGCAAGCTAGCAGCGATAACAAAGTGAATAATCATAATATTCTTTCGAGTAAGATTAATACTGAATACGGCTATTATAGCAAGGTAGCGGCGTACTATCGGTAGAAGTAAAAAATTAGTATTTAGTATAATGACTATCAAGAGTTACATTATTTGATCACCCTGACTACCTTCCTCCCGTGGCAATGCTTAGTAGGGTTGACCGAGATTACCTCCAGGTGAAAGCATTAGGGTAAATGGGTTCCCCAGGGTGACTCAGTGACACAGGCTGTCAGGGATGGGAAGCAAATGTCATATGGTGGTGGGAACGATGAATCACATCAGCTTACTTTTTGCAATCATGATATTTTGTCAGATCTTTTTGAGTATTTAATGTCTAAGGTTTCATAGCTCTTTTCGGCTTCTTGGCAGAATTCTCTTGGTCCATAGGGAGTGGCAGATTTTTTCTTCCCATCTTGAACAATGTATGTTCTAACATTGTTCAAAGCATCTAAGATTGTTTCAGAGTGATAAGAAACACCAGCTTTAGAGTAAAAATGACTTGTGGTTGTGCGATCCGATTTTGACCAAGACTATTGCTTCTTGATATTAATACCAGGAACATTCATCGACAAATGATATAAAGATATAACGGAAATATTACCATCTTCACTCATAAATCACTTGAAT
>JAPOQT010000105.1 GCA_026710525.1 Pseudomonadota bacterium | reverse complement strand
CTCTAAATTTTAACAGTTTTACTCGTATAACAGACTACCAGCCACCTGCTAGCATACCTGATTTTACTTATATTTCCTAGAAAGTAAGTTACGTCACAAACCATAAGTGCTTAAGCTTGTTTCTATCTTCGTTATTACCCTACTACGACACGTTACTTGTCATTATTAAGGTTAGCGAGTGTCAATCTTACCAGCCTTGTGGTGTTAATATTTTTATAGCCATTAATTCATAAGATTGATTAAAGCATTGCATGATAATCAGATAATATATTTAAGCAAACAAGGTAGTGACTAATTACTGTGTGTAACCCACTGATTATTCGAAGATTTTATATAAAAACTTGTCAGATAGCTGGTCACCACCGAACGGCTTAATGGTGCCAGTTTGTATGTGTTTCATATTATTTTTAATTTATCATTTATCAGGTAAGTTATCATGGTTTTATTCAATAAAGTAAAAAATATTTTACCCCCCCCCCCATCTTCATAGTAATTCTCTAAAATTTTGGCAATATTTTTCTGCCACAAAGTTCATGATTCATGTTGGTGTTACGTTGTGTTTAACCCTATTTTCTGGTTGTCAGGATTCCGCAGTTGAGGAAGGAGGAGGTACTACGGTTGTCTATCAGGCAGGTGATAATAAAGCTATTGATCTTGATAAGCATAGTGCTCCTATACCTGCTGGCAAGACGACCTTGAAAAGAGATTCAAGGATGGGAAACAGTGCTATCAATGATGGTAGTCGTGGTGTTGATCTGGTGTTAGTGGTAGATAACAGCAATAGTATGGTAACGTATGGAACTGATCGTAGCGTTACTCGTAGCCGTAGCTCTGGTGAATATTATAATAGGCGCTATTATACTTATAAGGTAACTCTTCCGGGATATTTTTCTGCCCTAACATCAGCTCATAGACTCAATGAAGCTTTCGATGTTTTTGCTAAGCAAATCAAAGAGGAAAACATTGATCTTAATGTGACGCTCGTCACAGCGGCATCTGATGTTGGTTATAGAAGAGACTATCAGTCTTTGAGTAATAAAAATGATCCTGGTTTTTTTACTCGTGAGAAGAAAGCAGTCGTTAGTAGTATGGACCTACCTAGAACCTGTATTCCCGCTATGAACAGGCATTTAGATAATAATCCGGTCGAAGATTATTCTGTGAATACGCATACGCAAGGAGTGGTTTTTAGGCAGAGATTCTCCTATGTCCCTAGCAACTTCTACGGAATAGATCGCCCTGCGTATGATCAGCCAAACAATCTTTATACCAGAGATCTCGTTGGTATTGGTAGTAATGGCTATTATATTTCTAAGTTTGGTGAGGACAACAGAAACAGGTATTATCACATTAACTGTATTGTTGAACCTTTTGCTAGTCTCGGGATCCTTGCTGATCTCATTAATCCAGATAAAGGGCTACAATCAGGTGTGGTGTTTAACCGGCAAAAAGTATTCAGAAATAACAATACTTTAAAAATATTTGTCGTGATCTCAGACAGCTTCTCACCAGGACCTGATGATATAGCTGAGCCTACGAGAACTGTCTTAAGGAAGATAGTGAAAGAGAACTTGTTAGAAGACACGGAGACTAAATTTACCGAGAAAGCGAACAAAGCTTTTGGCCAAAACAATGTGAGATTTTATAGTTTTTCTACCCGAGGTAATGTAACTGCCGGCAAGTTCACCAAGGATATTCGCCCTATTGAGAGGGTACGCCAAACACATCCCGACCCAAACAACAGGGACCGCACTAACGGCATTATTGGCGGTATAGGAAGAGAGCCAACTCGTTATGGCCGTTACTTTGGTAGAAGTTACACCCGTCTTGCTAAATACTATGGTGGTGAGCGTTTCGATCTCAACAGTCAGTGGACACCTTCATTTGAATCAATGTTTAACTTTCAGCAAGACACTTCTGAAGCTGTGGATACAAACTCATATGATCTCGCCTTAGTTAAAGAAGGTCAAGCCTTAGAGGTGACAGAGGTTAGGGTAGGAGAGCGCACGATAGAGGCCTCAGACTATACCATTGATAAAACAACGACTCCCCATAAGATTGTGTTTAATTCCGGTGTGCTTGATAGTACTAAAACTGAACAAATATTCATCGATGTTACTGTGACTGGGAAGTAAACGATATATAGGTGGAACTCACAGCTGATGAGTGGCGTTAAAAACACTATCGAGAGAGTTGCGTGTCAGTTTTCAATGGCCATTGTTTTTAAGTCGTGCTTTGATCTTTGTCTTAGGGATTTCTCTATCTATAAAACAGTGGCTTGCTGTGAGAAAAAAGTTGTCACCAAGTAAGCATGGCACCACAGGTTGCTAAGGTGCCATGCTTTTTTATTGATCAAGTTTATGCTCAATATCCGAGTTGTATTGTCATCTTTATGCTACTTAGGTGGAGATATCCTATGACATATTAATTTCTCACAGGTAACAAATTTAATTTTTTTTTGGAAAATTCACTTAGGTTTAAATCTGATAATGAAACACCACTGTCTGATAACAACAGAGCCATTTAAATAAGACAATCTCATACTTTGCCGCTCAGGTAAGATATACAAGACTCTCGATAGTTGTGATCTCAAAAGAGGCCTGTTACAATGGGGTTTGGCTACTAAAGAGGGGTGAGAAAAGCCAGAGGTACTACTAGATCTTAATGAAGTGAAAGAATCTTATGCAGTTTCCTATAGGTGATCCAAATTTTAAAAACATTCGTAAAGGTAACTTTTACTATGTTGATAAGACTAAATATTTAGAAGCCCTTATCAGGGAAGGACAGTATTATTTTCTATCTCGTCCGCGTAGATTTGGCAAAAGTCTTCTGGTGAGAACTTTGCAATATCTATTTGAAGGTGAAAAGGAATTATTCAAAGGTTTGCATATCTATGATCATTGGGACTGGAGCACAAAATACCCTGTGATTAGAATCAGCTTTGATGGTGACTGCGACACTCCAGAATCCATTAAAGAAAGGATTATAGATCAATTGGATACTGCTACAGACTCAGCTGGTTTCGATGTAACCAAGTATGCTGGACGATCTCCTTCTAGCTATTTATATAGGCTGATTGTTGATTGGCAAAAAAAAACAAATAAGAAAGTAGTGCTTTTAATAGATGAATACGACCGGCCTATCTTAGATGTTCTTGATGATAAAAAAGCAGCAGCTGTTAATGAAAAATACCTTCGAAAATTTTACAGCATGATTAAAGGTTGTGATGATTATATTAGATTTGTTTTTATTACCGGCATCACCATGTTCCCGAAAGCAACCATATTCTCAGGATTAAATAATCTCAAAGATATCAGTCTTCGTTCTAAATATGGTGCTATCTGTGGGTATACAGAAAAAGAGCTCGATGAGGTTTTTGCCAAAGAGATGATAGGACTGAATCGAAAAAAAATCAGACGCTGGTATAACGGTTATAACTGGCTGGGAGAGAAAGTTTACAACCCTCTTGGGGTAATGAATTTATTTGAAACAAAAGAATTCGAGGATTGGTGGTATCAAAATAGCATTCCTAAGTATCTCTATGAATTCGTCAAAAACAAGCAGGTCAGCATCAAAGATGTGGCACATGGTGTCATTGAGAAAACAAAATTTTCTACCTTTGATCCAGAAAACCTGGCCATAGAAGCTCTATTTTTTCAATCAGGGTACCTTACCATTGCCAAAAAAATCAAAAAGGGTTACCGCACCTTATATCGCTTAGATTACCCTAATTTTGAAGTGAGACAATACTTGGTAGGTGATCTTTTAGATCATATTACTGACGGCAAAATAACAGTGGAAGACAGTGAAAAGCTGATGGATCTGCTGATAAAGAACGACTTCGAGTGTTTTGCAGAAACAGTTAGTTCTCACTTAGCGGGACTCCCTTGTCAGTGGCAAAAGCAGGGTCTAGCAAACTATGAGGCTTGGTATGGCGGCTTGCTCTATATGGCCTTTCGTGTTCTTGATGTGGATTTGCGTGTGGAAGAATCTACCAGTCATGGTCGTAGCGACATGGTCTTGCTAGATCAAAAACAGGCTTTTATCCTTGAGCTCAAAGTAATAGAAAATGCTGCAGGTAAAGACAAAGCTATAGCAGCAGCATTAGAGCAGATCGAAAAGCAAGGCTATGCCAAAAAATATATGAACCAAGGAAAAATCGTGCACATGATAGCTCTTGTATTTGGTAAAAAAGAAAAAAATCTAGTAGGATGGGAGGCTAAGACTTTGCCAACATGAAGTTGAAGCCAGAACATAGCATTTCAAATTTTCTATTTGCCATTTTTGGACCATGTTATTGCTCAGCACTCAGAAAACGGGAGTTTAATTCGGTTTCTTGCCGTTGATCGAGCTGTGTTACCGCAACACGCCGCGGAGTGTGGTTATTAGTGATGCGTTAGATATGGCGAAGGAGTATGGCAGCAAAGATTCACCTGCTTTTGTTCATGGTGTTTTAGATGCGATAGGTAAGAGTCAGCAGGAGCCATAGTAAAATGTACCGGCTCTCATTTATCAGAAAAGCGAGATGTTTAGGGTATTGATTATACAGAATGTTTTATGGCATGATGTTTTGGGACGTATTAACTAAATCATCAAAAATGATAAAGTGTAACCCACTGATTATTCAAAACTTTTATATAAAAACTTGTTAGATAGTTGGTCACCGCCGAATGGCTTAACAGTGCCGGTTTGTATGTGTTTCATGTTTTTTAATTTATCATTTATCGGGTAAGTCATCATGGGTTTATTCAATAAAGTAAAAAATATTTTACCATCATCACCACATCTTCATAGTACTTCTCTAAAATTTTGGCAATATTTTTCTACCACAGAGTTCATGATTCATGCTGGTGTTATTCTTGGGTTAACCCTATTTTCTGGTTGTCAGGATTCCGCAGTTGAGGAAGAAGATGATACTACGGCTGTTTATCAGGAAAGAAAGTCAAGGATGGGAAGCAGTGCTATCAATGATGGTAGTCATGGTATTGATCTGGTGTTGGTGGTAGATAATAGTAATAGTATGGTAAAGTATGGAACTACTAATTCTAGTACGCATTCTAAAGGATATTTTTCTCCCCAAACATCAGCTCATAAACTCGATAAAGCTTTCGATGTTTTTGCTCAGCAAAT
>JAPOQT010000104.1 GCA_026710525.1 Pseudomonadota bacterium | reverse complement strand
CTCACATAAAAGAAGATTCGTAGTACGATCTAAGTTAGCATAGTCATCTCCAGGCTTGATCCCTTGACCATGAAAAACTCCCAACTCACCAGCCATCCTATCCCTAAAACCATTATGAGGCTGCCTCTGTGTCTCAATGATTAATCGCTCAATAAAAACCTCTTTCAACTTGCCTTTAGTTCCTATCTTAAGACGAAGTTTGAGGTCTGGGATAAATAATTTCGGAGCCACATGAGAATGTTGGTGGTCCTGAGGAACAAAAATAGTCGGGTTCAAATACTCCACATCTAAAACCTTATTTTCACCCTTTAACTCGAGCACAAGAGAAAGAAAATTACACAGCAAACGCTTATTTTTAGTCCAAAAATACTTGGAATCAACATCCCTACTCAAAGGAGGCATATTCTTAAAATCAAAGTCTTCAGGAAACTCCTTAACGAGTCTTAATGTCATAACTTCTCCTCAATATGATTAATTAATTTTAAATTTTACCCGTGACTCATAGATAAAAAATACCATCAACCCAGCATTTATCGAAATACTCAAAAAAACCAAGTTAATTTAACGAAATATTTTGACCTATGTCAATAATTATTTCTGCAGACCTGAATGATCATCTTAATGATCACCGTTAGATCTAAAAAAACCAGTCACAGAATCATCGAGTCTTAATTAATCATCACGATTAAATTTTTGATAACAATATTATTTCGCAAAAACTTCCTAAGGCGACGAGTGAGTCAGATGTCTTAAAAATGCAACAATGAAACAACATCTTTTGCTACCGCTATTTTTTACTCACCAATAAACTAACCACTGGATTTCATCTGATGGTTGGTCACATGAAAAATCATAGACTGTTCCTTACGACCGTACAATTTAGTAGTCACTAATAAAAAGATCTCACTATCAAAATATGTCTGTGCCAAAGAAAGTGTATGAACTGAACACCCCAGGATGAAAAGTGACTACACTTTTCATTTAACGAGATTATAATGCTACTGGCTTTATGAAAAGTAACACCGCAAAGTGGATGAAAGAAAAGACTAGATTTTTGATTTTTATTATTGTATAATGCCATCCTGTGGACGTAGTTTAGGTGTATTTAGGGCGCTAACTTCAAACGGATAAATTTACCATCACGCACTAAGCCCTGAATCTCTACGGTAAAAAAACAGTATCACTATCCATAACTTTATTTGGTATATATATTTTCCTCATATCCTTAAGACACGTGAGATCAGTGACTTGATTTATCTGATGTTTTTGATTGAGAGTTTTATCTTTAAATAGGAGTCGGTAATGTTCACGAGTAATCAACAATCACACATTCATTCTGTCACCAACAAAAATATTTTTTTGGCAGCTTTTCTATCACTGATATCTTTGAGTATCACCTCTTGTGGTGATACTCAAACCACAACCAACCCTAGTCCTGAAGCCACAGAACAGGGTGAGGAGAAAGAAGAAGAAAAAGACGCAGATGTAGCAGATAGTCCTGAAGAATCTACTCAAGATCAGACTAGCCCTGCTGATGACACTGCTGTAACTGATAGGGAACCAGTCACAGATAGTGAAAAACTTGATGAGCCTAGTCTCACCGTTGAAGAAGATGTTAGCACAACTGACGGTGATGAAGTTGTCGATAGTCAAGAGGGTACCGAAGAAAGTGTGAGTGATGACTCAGAAAATAACGTAGACATCGCAGATAGCGAAGCTGAAACAGAGTCTTTAAGTGGAAATGAGACCGATGTAGCACAAGATACGACAAGCAGCAAATTACCTAGGGTGGTACTACTTGGTGACTCTTTTACAAGTGGTTGGAAAATACCCAAGGAAGCCACGTATCCATCTGTAGCTTTAACTCTTTTACAGCAAAAAAAATATCAAGTAGTACTCGTTGATGCTAGCATAGCAAACTCAACCACGTCAGGCAGCACCGATGATGCTAACCCAGTGATTCCTAGCGCTTTATCTCGACTTGAATGTCAAATGACAGAGAGTGAGTTGCCACCAACTCATGTCTTGATAGCTTTAGGAGCTTTCGATGTGTTACTAGAAAAAAAATCACCCGAGGATATTAAGAGTAATATCGTCACACTCATTGAAACTACCAGGGAACTAGGAGCCGAGCCCTTACTTGTCGCATTCTTCAAAGAAAAAACAATCCCTTTCCCTTTACCACCCACAAAAAACCTGAAGGTAACGGTATTATCTCAAGCATTTAATACATTACCTGACCTTAAAGATTGGGCTGATAAATTACGTGGTAATAATAGCAGCGAGAAAGCTGAATACTTTCTCACCTTGTTAACCCTCTATCAAGATATTGCCAAAGAACTAGATGTGCCTATTTGGAATGCTATGCTTGATGATATTATTGCTGTAGAAGATCTGAATATTGATGATGGCCTTCATCCCAATGAAGAGGGTCATAAAATAATTGCAGGGCATTTTGTTAAGTTCTTAGAAGACAATGTTATGATGACTAAAGATCAGAACTCACTGGCGTCGTTAGTTTCATCGCCGGATGTATGTGTTAGCGAATCGTAACGAGTTATACCCTTTACTTTCATAATCATGATTTTTGATAACCTAACCTCATTAAGGATATAGAATGACGACTTTTCATAAAGATGACAATGTTTGTTTTTCCAGGTTCTTACTTACCTTAGTTCCCATGTTACTTCTGGTCTTAATCACAAGCTGTGGTAAGAATGACCCTGCTATTGATACTGCTTCACCTGCCGGTGAGTGTGACTATGGTGGTTGTGATACTGCATCGAGTGATCCGGAAAGTGACTTTCCTGCTTCAGCAACAAAAAACGCGGTTTCTGAGGTTGTTGAACAACACAACAGTAACAAAGTACGGATGCTCTTACTTGGGGACTCTCTCTCAGCTGGTTGTGATTTTGATAAGGATTGTGAAATTAATCGCAAAAATGCTTATCCCTATGTTGCTCTCAACACCTTGAGAAAGGATAACCGAGATATTGAGATTATCGACGCGAGTATTCCTCGTTCCTCGACTTCCGGTGGTGTCGTTAAAGATCAAGCACAAGGTGATTTCCTATTTGCCAGTGCTCTCGAGCGACTCGACTGCCAGTTATCAGCAGAACCAAAACCAACTCACGTTCTGATTGCTCTTGGCGCTGATGATGTTCTTCACCAAAAAAACTCCATTAGTACCATCCGAAAAAACATTACCCAGCTGGTCCAGAAAACAAAAGATGCTCAAGCCACACCACTTCTTGCAGGCTTTATTAACCCGAGTATCTTAGAAGGTCGGGAAGATGTCGGCACGGTAGCCTTTGCTTTTCAGTGGATTCCTGGGGTGCGCAAATGGGGGAATAAAGTCCCTGGTAACAACTACACCGACAAAGCAAAGTATGCTCTTGAGCTCGTGAAACTGTTCGAAAGTATTGCACAGAACACCAAAGTCAAACTCTGGGATGACATGTTAGAAAATATTTTTCTTGAGCCTGAATACAGTACGGCTGACGGCTTACACCCTAACGAGGAAGGTCATCGGAAAATAGCCTCACGTTTCATTAGATTCTTAAGAAAAGAGGTCCCTATTCCTAGTAGCAATGGTACTGATTACTCTGTGGCTAAAATTTCATCACCACACACCTGTCCTGGTTTCTCTGATATCATTGCTCTCAACAAACCATAATCATAACCCGAAAAGAGTTCCTTACCATCATCTGGGTTATGATGGTAAGGAAGATTTTTTTTAGAGTTGATTTTTTTTACCGTTAAGATATCGTGACCCCTAGGTGGTTTGTTTAAAACATCATATAAACCATAGAAGTACCAAAAAAATCCCTGTATAACCTTGGTTATATAAAATCATAAATTCTTAAAATATGACCAACCTAGGGCGCAATGATCTCAGTCTCATAACCCGGATATTCCCATACAGGTAATTATATTATGAGGAATCGACCATGTTCTCTTCATCAAGTATACTGATACTCGCACTTGTCGGATTAGTCACGGGCTACGGTCTGTACCGACTATTTTTATCCCTTGTTTCTTACTACTATTTGAGTCAACCGCGACTATTAGCGACCAATATTTTAAGAGAAGCAAAAAAACAAAAATCAAAACTTGAGAAACAAAAACCGTCCCTCAAGAAACTCACATTAGATCGAGAAGAGCTTGAAGAAGAGCTGAAAACTCTCAAAGAAGACCTCCAATATGAGGAACAGGTGGTTACGGAGAAAATCGCAGAGTTAGGGCTAACAGAAGCACGATTAAACCAAAGGGAAAAATCTATTACGCAACTCAGTCGTCACTCCTTTGATATCAATGAAAAAGTCCATCACATTGAACAAGAGTTATCCCAATCATCACAGGTCCTGAGAACGGCTCTTGAAGAAAAAAGCCATCTGAAATCGGATGATATTTCGAACAAGATTCATAACGACTATGTCCATCATCACACCCTTGAGTATCAAAAGGTTGTTCAGTTTATGGAATCAGAGATCCACGCTCATGCTAAAAGAAAAGCTGATATGGTTCTATCAAATGTTCATAGCCGCTACAGTCCTGATTTTGTCTGGCCTAAGGTCTCTCATGTAATTACGGAAATCAAAAAAGGCGATATTGAAAAGTT
>JAPOQT010000103.1 GCA_026710525.1 Pseudomonadota bacterium | reverse complement strand
TGTCTCCATTATCAAGCACATAAAACCGAGCCAGTACCAGCACACAGCACCTCGTCAAATGCTGAGCATTCACCGCCTGTACCAAATACGAGTAGTAACGATAGCCCTCCTCCACGTGATCATCCAGAAACAACCACCGTCGATGACCTAGACAGTAACAATCACCCCTCGGAACAAGCACGCATCGATTATCTAAACTTCTATATGCAAGGAGTGCGGGCTAATCTCATGAATGACACAGCAACTGCTTACGAATACTTTCGCAAGAACTATGATCTCAACCCCAGTAGTCACGTTGCCGAAAAAATCCTCGCCCTTGATCCAGATCGCCATAACACCGAGCTAATACTGAAGAAAGCTCAAAAAATGGCTTTGCTCCATCCAAAAAATACCAACATCCTCGTGACTCATGGCCGTTTACTTAGTAGTGTTAACCGCCTGGAAGAAGCTTACAGTCAGTTCAAACAAGCCATCGCTATCAAGCCTCGTAACGAAACAGCCTATTATTTTTGGATCGAAACTCTCATGAGTCAACAACAATGGTCCGAGGCCCTCCAGGTCGTGGCATCACTGAAATCAGTAAGAGGTGACCTCCTGCTTCCCTGGCTTCTAGAGCTCCGTATTTTTATCAAAACATCTCAATTCCAAAAAGCTAGAGCTGCAGGAGAAAAACTCAGGAAAAAAGAACCGAGAGATCGAGGAACACAACTCATGCTCGCTTACGTGTACGTCAAACTAAAACAAACTCAGAAAGCATCTGAACTTTACCGCAAACTAGAATTGTCAGGGGCAAATTTTGCTAGTCAAGAACGGATTACCCAAACAAAATACTACGAGATATTAGATGGTTATGACCAAGCTACTCATGCTCTCCAACAGCTGATCCAAGCTCTGCCTGAAAATAAGCATTCCTACCATGAAATCTTCACCAAAGAACTCATGTGGATCTACTTTGAGCAAAAGAATATGCCACAAGTATCGAAGTTACTATCTGAATACCAACAGCATCCTACTCGGGATCTCACAGCTGAAATGTCGTATGTCCTAGCTCTGGCCTATGAACAACAAGGACAAAAGGATGCAGCACTAGCCACCTTAAAAACGATTCCAGAGTCTTCTATATTTGCACCACCAGCTTACACAAAAATATTCCTCCTGCTGTCAGAGCCCTATCATCAAGGTGAACGTAATTTACAGGACTTCCTACGGGATCAAGATCTCGAAAACACAGCTGCTCTCATAGAAGGGGCTAGCCCTCCTTCAGCCATGAGCTTATATCTCACTGGTTCTTATTATTACAAAAAGGGAAATTTTCAAAAAGCACGGGAAATCCTCACTAACGCGACCATGATTTTCCCCCAAAATCGTCAATTAACATTTTGGTTAGGGTTAGTCCACTTTGAACTTGGCGACCTGCAAATAAGCGAAAAAATTTATCGAGACATGTTGGCAGATATTCCCCTTGACCCAGGCATATTAAATGCATTAGGTTATACCCTTGCACTAAGAGGAGAAAAGCTCGATGAAGCTGTCTCGTTACTGCAAACAGCCCTAGAACTACAACCAGATGACCCTGCTATTACTGATAGTTTAGGGTGGGCTTATTTTATGGCTAAGAATTATAGTAAAGCTCAAGAACTCTTAGAGAAAGCTTATGCTCTCAAACCTCATGATGCTGAGATCAATGAGCATTTGGTCGCTCTTTACCTAGCTCTCGGCCAGTGTGCGCAAGCTAAAAAACATATGGATATCGCCTATAAAAATATGATGATGATCCCAGGAATGGATAAAATTATTGCTAGAAAACAACAGTTAGGTGAATCCTGTAACATGAGCTCACCAACTCCATAAAGGACTAACCGTGCTGTCTGCCCCAAGACCTACTATTATTTTCATGGTTTTCGTGATCATATTAACGAGTTGTACCACACTTCAACGTCCCAAAACACCCCTCAATGAGTTACTTAATCGCTCCTATGGCGGTTATGAGCCAGAGCTTGAAAGTATTTTATCTGTTTGTCCTCACCGTAAACCCCATGTTTCATTGAACAGCGGTGGTTATCTAACGGTGAAGGGGCCTAATGTTTTAGTACCCAGCATGTTCCTAGATTGGATCTACCAAAAACGCACTCTTACTTTGGAAGTGTCGGATCAACTTGGTCGTGTCTTAGTCACTTTCAAAGCTAACCACCGAGTCGCTGATTTACAGCTGTCACCTTCTATGGGATTACCATCCCCAAAGATAACCGTGTCATTTGATGACCACCATTTACTCCAGGTAGCAAACACTCGACTACCTTTGAGTGCTTACGAAATCGCCTGTCTTTTAGGCCAAGGTATTCCAGGAAACTGGTTAGTCGCCTTAGGTTATCCCCGCCACACAAAGAACAGCAAACATTTTGATGTTATACTTCCTCACGGGAGAGACCTCACCATCAAACATTACCACCGACGCCAAAAACAAAGACTTTGCTTTATCATCTATGAGAAAATGCTTTATGTTATTCCGAGAAAACAACTATCTTTGTGTTTTCAAGGCAACAAGGTCAAGCTTTCGTCTGCTTGGGGATGGCATTTTGACTGGCAGGTAGTGAGTGATAATGCTACAGAAGCTGAAAACTAACCCCGATATAGACATGAGGGAAATGAAGTCTGAGCATTTTATTCTCCGGCAACTTGGCCTCATGCGCATTTGGACCACTTTTTTCTGTGACCACCTGACCAATGGAGTATTCAACGTAACTATAGCCCACACCTGAGATAAACATAAGATTATCATAAGCAATCACATCACAAAACATATCAGCTTTGATCATCGTTCCTGGTAGTAACTCTTTCGAAGTAATATCTACACCAGCCACATTCTCGAAGTATCGACCGAGAGAATGTCCAAAATACAAATGACCACCCAACATAAACTTACGGTAAACCTTGGTAGCAAAACCTGCGTTCAAGCTGAGGGAAAAAGGCACCTCTACTCGACCAGTGGAAAACGATAGTTCACCAGTAGCAAATTGAGCGCCAAAAGAAACATTTTGCATCAAAGGTGTGTCTAGATGGTAATTACCTCCGAGAGCGAATAAATGCCCTGATGCTGGCCCTCTCGAATCAGACACTGGGGAAATCCGACCAACAATCACCTGGGGCTCAATGGTAAAGTATGACGGAAATTCGAGATAGCCTTTTTGCTCTTCATAACGGCTCTGGTGATGGCACCTGATAACCTTGATCTTCATGACTCACACTCTCTTCACCCTCTGTATCTGACTGATCTGCCGCCAGTAATACAGGATGATTCGTGAGTAACAGGAGGGTAAGAAAAATCACCGGTCGTAAATTCAGCGTAATAACTCGACTTCTCAAATATTTGGTCACCAAACACATATCATCCTCCTTAGCTTTAATTCTAGAACGTCACTAACTACCAACAACCGTTATACATTAAGTTGCCTTTATCATACAACAAAAAGAACACCGTCCTAGTCTTGCTCCTAAGTTCACCTCATAGTTACCATATCCCAGAGAACTGGTACAATCTCCCAGCTGCTGTTAAAAACTTTGGGATAGAGTCGCTGAGACAATATTTAATCATCAAAAACGGTATCATAATATTATTAAAATAATAGTAAGAATTCTCTCCATCAATATCTTCATCATCCATTTGATCTATATAATGAATTTTTCTCTCTACTAAATCCGGATAATATCGGACAAAACACTGAGCTATCAGAAGAAGTAGTGGATACATATGCCCAAGCAATAGGTAAGGCAATGACTGACTTATCCCGGTACTATATTCAAGAAGAAGGTTGAAGACAATGGCTTATTATGACCACATCGGGGCTAGAAGATGATCCTAATAGGGTATTAAAACATGTCGTGGTGACTCAGGATGGCCTCTCGTAAAGCTTAACTCCAGTCAGGAAGATGGAGAGAAAAAACTGTTTACATTTGGGGATCACGTCATTTATAGAAGTACACGGTGGTTTGGCAACAGCAAAAACTCACCTCTCTACTCAAGGAAAGAGAAATGAGGAATGATATGGAAACTATGGAAGACATTAAACTCAATAACCAGCAAACTAACTGCGCTGAACAAACACACTTTGTTAGTACTTATGCCCATTTAGATTGGATTACAGCCGCTAAAACCCAAATCCAAGCAGGAAGCCACTCTTTTCAAAAAGATCTAACAATGAGTTAGATGGCTTGCCATTAGCACCTTAACCACAATACAAACTACCTACCCAATAAAATTTGTTTTTGTATCATGGCAAAGACCGTGTTATCGGCCTTCCTGTTCTCGCATCTGCAGTCCTAAAAAATAAGAAATATCATAGAATTTTATCAAATACTAAAATCATCGTAATATATTATATAAGACATGTAAAAGTAGATATTAGTACAATAAAATTATTAATAAACAGATGTAACCGCTCAGTAGTATATCTCATGAAGGGCCTTCAAGTCTATTGAATAAGCTAAATAGAACTAAGCTCAAGCGGCTCCTGCAAAGTTCATGAAAGTGACCCAGGACCATCCTTAACACACACCGGAATTATCATGACGCTGGTTTTTGTTATCACACCTAAGATGGGGCACTAACTATTTGCCAGATCTAAGCTTAGCAATATCATTAGCACTTAATCCGGTAATGTTAGCTACGTAAGATGGGTCATTACCTGAAGCAAGCATGCTCTTAGCTATTAACATCATGGCTTCTGCTTTACCCTCTGCTTTACCCTCTGCTTTACCCTCTGCTTTACCCTCTGCTTTACCCTCTGCTTTACCCTCTGCTTTACCCCTTGCTATACCCTTTGCTATACCTTCTGCCATAGCTTCTGCTTTTACCCTTGCCTTCTCTTCTCTTCTCATACCACGTCTGCGATTGAGCTCGTCAATACCACGAACAAGCTCATATGCTCCTAAAAAGTCTTCACTTTGGGATAACATTCCTAAATCTTCCATAAGATCT
>JAPOQT010000102.1 GCA_026710525.1 Pseudomonadota bacterium | reverse complement strand
GCCTGAAAAACAAAAATCAAGCAGCGATGGCAAAACAAGACAGTTGTGTTCCTGCTTTCACTAATAAGAATAATCGTCCTATTACCTTAACTCTGGAAGAATCAAATACCAGGGAGAGTGTCACCTTCGATAGCCTATGGCAAAATTACCGCAGGAACTTAAAGGCTGGTCCTGCCGTTCTTGATGTCACCGCTACTTTGGGCGGTGGTGGTGCCGTGGTTTACTCTCAGCTCGCACAAAAAAGAGCCTTGACTACTTTGGATTCTGGTTATTCCTTATCCGAACTTGAAAAAATGACCAAAACGAATTATCTTAGGGAGTTTTCTCAGCAACATAATGAACTCGTCAAAAGTCTTGATAACCCTCAGCTTAATGCTGTTGTTCGCAGCAATATTCAGCAAGCCCTCACTGATGCCTTTGGCACCAGTGATCCAAAACAAGTCAGGACTCTACTTGCAGCATCCCACAATGCCTCAACGGTGGCAGAGGCGTCGTTGAAACAGGCACATGATTATGTGGTTGAATGGGCTAAACTCATGAAAAAAGATCAGCTCAAACCAGAGCAACTCAATGATTTTGTTGAGAAATTTAGCGCTGATTTCAAAAAGAACCCCAGTCAATTAAAGGTCGCTCAGCTCACTCATAAAAGTCTTAATGCTAAAACCATGGTCTTTAGTGATGAATTCGTTAAGTTTTTTGAAAGTCGTTTTCAAGGAGAACTCGCTTCATCAATCAAACTACAAGAGTTTATAGAGATCAAAGATTTCTTCGAAAAATCTTCGAAACAACTTAGTCTCCCTGAAGGCAAGGCCAAAGATCTCTTCAAAATCACAAGACATAACTCTGAATACATTAGTGACATGTATATGGTAGATGTTGTCAAGCTGTTTGAAGCTCGAGGCAATAAATTTATCGACATCATTGATGATAAGTATAAGGAGGCGTTCAAGGCTTTTGTTAAATTGGAGGCATTCTTAGCTAAAGATGGTAGTGTTAGTCATTTAGCCGATTTAAATCACTTTCCTGGGAATTCTCCGAAAAAATCCCTTGAGTTAATTAGCACGTTTTCAAAAAATCGTGGAGTTCCGCCATCACTAGTGAAAAATATTGACGCTGTCAGTCATTGGGTGTCCGTGGAAGCAAAATACAAAAAAGCCCTGAGTGCTCTAGGGGTTTCTGCCAAACAGTTAAAGGCTCAAGCCGGAAAAAAATTATTCAAATCAAAATTAACTATGGCAGTTGGTCTAGCTCTCTTAACAGGGGTTACCACCCGACAGGTCATGTTAGCGTTAAATCATCAGGCAAACGAATCTTCTCTTCATCTAGGTGATGATGAAGTCTTGGCTATTGCCGACTACGATTTTGGCGAGGAGCTGTTCAGTGACTCACATACTAAAGCAAGGGACTCACTCACTAAAGTATTAACTAAATTAGGAACACTACTCAATACTCATAGTCAGTTATTGGATGAGGACTTACAGGTTGCCCATTACTGTAAACCTGAGGTTGTTTTATCAAATAATCTTAAAACAGAGGTCACCTGCCGTGATCTTTAAAGTTCAGGCTACTTCTGATTTATTTTCATGATTGACTCGGTTTTAGGGACTTGGAATAACTATCTTGAGCTCCCAAGATTTTTTTCTTGATCCCTTTTTCATATCATGGCACGATGATGACCGCAGGTCACTTTAAGGGAGTCAAAGTTCATGGATCTTGGTTCACAGCAGACAAACCCGAGGCCTGTTATTTGACTAATATAGCGCGTAAGAGCATCTTAAGGATCACGGCGACCCCATTTCGTATATCAAGGAGATCAGTAACACTAGCGTATTTTCATACTTAAGGAGACCACTATGGCTAACCCAATTCAGGCAACGAAAAAAAAGCCACTCAACAACAACGCATCAACAAAAAAAAGTAAAGCACTAGACAAACAAGGACAACTTGAGCTCGCTGTTGATTCTATTGAAAAACAGTTCGGCAAAGGCACCATTATTAAACTTGGTGACGTTAAGGCCACCAACATTGAGGTTATTCCCACTGGATCTCTAGCCCTCGATGTTGCCCTAGGCACAGGCGGTTTACCTAAGGGACGCATTGTTGAAATCTATGGCCCCGAATCAAGTGGTAAAACCACCCTCACCCTTCATGCTATTGCCGAATCCCAGAAATCTGGGGGGGTGTGTGCTTTTATCGATGCTGAACATGCCCTTGATGTTAAATATGCTAGGCGCATTGGCGTTCAGGTTGATGACCTTTTGGTATCACAGCCAGATACAGGGGAGCAGGCATTAGAGATTGTTGAGCTTTTGGTGAAAAGCGGTTCCGTCGATTTGATTGTTATTGACTCGGTCGCAGCCCTAACTCCTCGAGCAGAAATAGAAGGTGATATGGGGGACAAGCATGTCGGACTGCAAGCAAGATTAATGTCTCAAGCACTACGAAAACTCACCAGTATCACTTCTCATCATAACGTGACCATTATCTTTATTAACCAACTTCGAATGAAAATTGGGGTGATGTTTGGTAATCCTGAGACCACTACTGGAGGTAATGCCTTAAAGTTTTATTCTTCTGTGCGACTCGATATTCGTCGTATTGCTTCGATTAAAAAAACAGACCAAATCATTGGTAATCGAGTCCGGGTTAAAGTGGTTAAGAATAAATTAGCCGCTCCTTTTAAAGAGGCTGAGTTTGATATTATGTTTGATGAAGGTGTGTCATCAGCTTCAAGTCTCTTAGATCTAGCAGTGAAATTGGATCTGGTGAAAAAGAATGGCTCATGGTTTTCTTATGAAGACCAAATGATGGGCCAAGGGAGAGAAGGGGTAAGAGAATTTTTTGCTCAGAACCCGGATATTTTCAAGTCGTTAAGTAATGCTATTCTTGAACACTACGGTCTGTTAATGTCGCAACGTACTGAGCCAACACAAAAAGAAACGACCACGATACCGAAAGAAAATAATACTCAAAAGAAAGCAGGAGCCAGTTCGCGCCCCATGGCACCAAAAGCTGATCTTAAGCGAAACACGCTGGCGCCAACGACTTAATCTGCTAAGGGGATTTTATCATCCCCTTTGAATTTTCTCTCACTCTCCAAATCCTGCCCCTGGGAGATAGAACTTATGAGATATTATCACTGTGTCGTTTGGGCTGCCATTATTCTCGCCCTCATCTCACAGGTATCACCCACTGATTTACTAGCGAAACAACAGCCATCATCTGCTGATCACAGCCACATTCTCCTTGCTCAAGCTGATTCTCAGCTGGCAAGAAAGCGTCGTGATTTTGCTGTTCGGATATCCCATTGGCCAAGTTCTTTTAACCCACTTAACAACCCAAACACAACAACATTGTTTTTAAGCTCCCTAACCCAGGGATCTCTGTTAATATTAGATCAGGAGACTGGTAAGTTTCGCCCTTATTTAGCGAAGGGTTTTAGCTACAACTCATCACACACTTCGTTAACTTTTACCTTAAGAACAGAGCCGAGATTTTCCCCGAAGCATCAGTTAAACGCTGAAGACGTGGTATCGACTTTTCGTCACATCAAAGATAACCCAAACTTTGCTCTTGGCACCTCCAAGGTAAAAAAAATCACCATCATAAGCCCGCATAAAGTGCGTTTTCACTTCACCTATCCTAGTCGCTTTCATCATCACACAATCGGTCAGATTCCTATTATCCAGAAACAATTACCTAACGAAGAGCCCTACTCTTGGCTTGAGGGTTTAGGTCCTTATAAAATCACCAACATTAGCCCTGGTAAACACATTACACTGATGAAAAAAGATGACCAATGGTGGTCTAACCTTGACCATATACAGCCTCGATTCAAAGTTAAAAAAATCACAGCTATCTATATCAAACAAAACAAGCTCGCATTACAGGCTTTCTTAAATCAGCAATTATCAACCTTATATTTCAATGAGTCTCTCTCAGCTGATTGGCATGAGTGGCAAAGAAAAAAACTGCCTAATCTCTCGTTTCATAGTTATTTACAACGCTCCTTAGCGACCCAACGTTTTATTTTATGGAATCTGAAAAACAGCCTTATGAAGGACCCTAAAGTCAGGGAAGCCCTCTACCATCTCTTACCAGAAAAATGGCTGAAAGATCAGCCATTAGCGAACGACTTTTTGTTCATGTCACAACCATTTCTGAATGCTTTTCCATTAGCACGACCGAAAAGAAGTATGGAAGCAGCCAAAAAACTTTTAGAGGATCATACTAAATTACGAGAGCCTCAAGATAACAAAGGAACCAAGGAAAATACGATCACTATTAATTACAGTGATTTTGCTCAAGAAACATGGTTACTTGAATGGCAAAAAAACGCCAAACAAGTTGGCCTTGACTTAGCCCTTAATTATGTCGCCCTGGAAGAGTTATTACCATTGGTTGATAGTCAGTTATCTCATGGGACTTTAATGAGCTTTACCCAGATATCCTCAGCGATGACTTATAACTTTTGGCATAGTCAAGGCCAAGGTTTTGCGGCGATGAGTGGTCTAAAAGAGCCAAAAATAGACTCTCTATTACAAAAACTTATGGTCACAGAAAATAGCATGATCAAGAATCAGTTAGAAAAACAGGTGGCGGCTAAAATATTTTCTTCCCATGCGGCCGTGTACTTATGGCAAAAAAAACATCATTATATCGCCTACTGGAGTCATCATGTGTCGGCGGCACCAACAATTGTTTACCCATATGCTGGCAGTGATATCCTGCTTCCTTATTATCTCCATTGGCAACTAAAATCAAGCAACGAAGCAGCTCGAAAGTAGGGGCTTGTGCGACTACTAAAAATAAAATATAATAATTATAAGTAGTTAAAAATTAAAGCTTTGGCATCAGCGATTTTATGCCGTTGGAACCTCAGTGCTCTGTAGCATATAAATTTTTTCGTGTATTTTCTCAAACAATGAAACTTACGATGATGGTCCAACAAAAACACGGTTTTTTATTTGTTTGCTGCTTAGCTCTCATCTTGATGACTTCGGGGT
>JAPOQT010000101.1 GCA_026710525.1 Pseudomonadota bacterium | reverse complement strand
TCGGGTTTCGCTCATGTATCATTGATAGAATATCACACGACAGTGTCTTAAAGCGAGCTCATCATAAGGGTGGGATAGTTGACATGTTCTTGAAATATGAATCACATCAAATCATGACGGTAATCAAGAAGACTGCGCTCTTCTTTACCAAAAACAAGAGCAAGCAAATGAACAGGCTGACCGCGATTCTGATATTTTTTACCATACTCCTTCCCACGTATTTGTGCCATCGCCTGATCAAGAAGTTTATCTTTATCCTTTTCTTGGGCAGCTACCTTAAATTCAAACAAAAAAACTTCTTTCTGGGTAATGAGAACCATATCACTACGACCATGAGCTGTTGATTCTTCAACACATAGAGCAGCATTAGCAGTACAAAAACTAAAATAAAGGGCTGTCGCATACCAAGACTCCTTACCTGCTAAACCATCTTTATGCCACTCATGAGGAACACCAGCAAAGTAAGTCGTAACTTTTTCAGCAAAGTCCTGAAAATGATGGTTTTCTAATAACTCTATCAAGCCTGAGCTTTCTGTTCTTAGTCATATATCCTAAAAAACCTTCAGCCAAGGCCTGCTTAACTTCAAGATTCGGATAGTTTAAGCGGTACATTCTTTGACCATGAACTTCCTTTGTTTCAGTGATAGTAAGATAGCCACATTGAAACAAGACCGCTTGTAATGCAATATTATCAACATCAAACACAGAAAAAGCTTTTTTACTTAAAAAACCTGGATCTAAATCCTGGATACTAACTCGTTCTTCTCTCAGGAGTTTGTAAAGATAAGAAGGAACACTGGTTTCAAACCACCAGTCTTCGAATGTTTTTTCATCAAAAAGTAAAAGCAGTCCAAAAGGATTGTAGATTTTTTCCGTGCCTAACCAACTATAGCCGTTATACCATTTTCTGATTTTTTCTCGGTCAAATTCTTTTATTTCCTCGGCAAACACCGTATCTAAATCATGATCAGTATAGCCACAAATACTGTTATATCTGGGACTTAAACTAATATTTTTAAGATTGTTGAGTCCTGAGAACATACTCGCTTTAGAAAACATGGTAATACCAGTGACAAAGACAAAACGCAAACTCTGATCACATTCTTTGAGAATACTGTAAAAGTCTCGGAGATAAGTCCTATTGGCTATGGCCATATCAGGCTGATCAAGGATATTTAAAATTGGCCTATCGTGTTCATCTATCAGTACCACCACCTGTTGACCTGTCTTCTTTTGCCATTTATTAATAAGGTTGCGCAATGTCTCTGCCGGAGATGGATTCAATATTTTAGCAAAATCTAAGCCGGCATTATCAGCAATACTTTCAAGTTGATTGTGGAGACTGCCTTTAATAAGCCCATGGGTATGAATTTCACCACCAAAACTGAGTCGCACTACAGGATATTTTTCATTCTAGTCCCACTTATCCTCAATATATAAACCGTTAAATAATTCTCTTTCTCCTTCAAACAAGTATTGGAGTGTGCTCACAAGAAGACTCTTACCAAATCTACGAGGACGAGAGAGAAAATAATAACGAACACGGGATTTAAGGAGTTGATAAATGAGGTGTGTCTTATCAACGTAATAGCAGTCTTCGTTTCTCAGATTTTTAAAATCTGACTGGCCTAATGGAAGGTACATATCATATGCCTCTGGAGTTTTACCAAATGGACATTCGTGGTCTACCAACTATCACTCTCTAGAATACTTGCTTTTAACCAAATATCCTAGAAGATCATCCGTATGATAGGAAATAGCGCGAGCCCACAAGTCTTCTAACAACTATTTTATGTGTCGGCGAGGGGATCAAAATTCTCAAGACATGCAACGATAATAACCAATACTGCGCACCATCACATCAACCCATGGTGGTAACCAAACTGACTTTGCTCTTTCACACCATCGTCATACTTGAATATGCCGCCCATTTTATCATACACAGCATTGCATTTAAACTATTGACATGGCACATGGTGCTTGAGAAGTGTTGACATATATCTCATTCGAGATGGGAAAAAAAATCTCCAAAAATGCTGAACCTCAAGCACTCAAAAAGACCTGATAAAATATAATCACTGCAGAAATAATATGGCTGTCGTGTGTACTTTTAAGAATTTTGTGCGCAAAAAACCTGTTATTCAAGTGGGTTACAATTTTACTCAACTATCCGAATAAAACCTACTGGTAAAGCTCCTGTCTTAATATCTGCTCTGAGTTAATTACTCAAACCACAAATCACCGTGCTATTCATCGTGCCGACCTTCCTGCATAGGTGTTAATATTATGCGAAGAGGATCAAGCATGGCAATAATAGCACTTCGTTGATAAGGGCCTAGGCGTATAATTTGATATGAGTCTTCTCCCCTGATCCTAACAATAGCCGATGGCTGAGCTAAGCCATCCACAGGATCAGTGAATTCACTTAACCTCCTAAAACTAGCTGGAATAAATACCTGATGGGCTTCAGCAAAATCAATGATTTCCTGGCACCTTGTTATTGGTGACTCGCCACTGTGGTTAATACTTGTTGTCGGAATAAGATGAACAGAGTGATCTCGCCAAAACTGGGCAAACCAAGGATGCTCTCGAGAATCCTGCATCCGTATACCTAGATCACGCCAACCTGCTATCACTGTTAGTTTAGGATCATAGTAAGGTTTGGCACATTGAGCCACAAAAGATATTGGACAAGGCCATAATCGATAAATTAACGTTTGCCAATTTGTGCCTAGATTTGGCCAATATTTAAAAGCTAGTGACGCACTCTGACACAAAAAAAGGACCTTCTTGTGTCGTGGCCTTTTCTTAATATCATACAACCGGTTAAAACTACGTTCATTTCTCGGATCACAAGTCAACCCCCAAAGACGACCAGCTGGATGAAGACAAATCTCTCCTCGATTAAAATGATCTTGAAATTCAAGTGCCTCTCTGGCGTCTGATACAGTAGTCATCAGCAGTCATCAATATGTTGATAAATTTTCATTGTTTTGTTCATGTTGTTCATGGTAACTCAGCAATATCAGTTCGCATATGAGAGTTAGGCCAGTAAGATTTAATGAATTGGGCTCGCCGGTAACAACTCTCTCGAGACTCAGCGAGTGTCTGGCCTTGACTCACTATCGTCAGTATCCTACCCTCCTTGGCATAAAAACCATCTGAAGACTCCCTGACAGCAGCGCCAAAAACCCTAGTCTTACCATCTGACTGCCAAACTTCTTGTGGTAACAAGCAAGGTGTGCTTACTTCATGATTCCACGGATAATGAGGACTGGTCATCACCACACCCACTGTCGGGCGGAGATTAGCCGATGGTTGTCCATGACCACTCATGACATCTCTCATACAACCTAACCAATCTCGTTGATCAGCCAAAGCTAGCACCTGAGCTTCAGGATCACCAAGACGAATGTTAAACTCAAGGACCTGAGGACCTGATTCAGTCCACATGAGACCGACATACAAAAATCCAGTATATGACAGATTTTTCTGCTTTAAGGTTTTTATCAAAGGTTGAATGACTTGGGAAATCACCATTGATTCCGGGTTAGTCGTATTCTGCTCCAGCCAAGGCAATGGGGTGTATGCCCCCATACCACCCGTATTTGGCCCAAGGTCACCATCACGCAGTCGCTTATAATCTCGCACAAACCCCATGGGAATAATCGTATCCCCTGAAATCATGGCAAAATAAGAACATTCTTCGCCATGGAGCAAATCTTCACACAGTAACACAGGACATGCTTTGGCCATTGATTGAGAGAGTCTTTCCAAAGCCTCGGATACATCTTTTTCCGTGTGGCAAACAAACACTCCTTTACCACCAGCCAAACCATCAGCCTTGATGACCACACCCTGATGACGACGGATAAAATGTGATACCGCTAGCTGCCTTGCTTCATCAAAGGCATGTGCTAGGCTAAACCTCGCAGTGGGAATGCCAGCTTCTATCATCAACTGTTTAGCAAAAGTCTTCGATCCCTCTAACTGTGAAAGATGGGCACTCGGAGCAAAACATGGAATATCCTGCTGCGCCAAAATGTCAGAGAGACCGGCACAAATCGGCGCCTCAGGACCTGAAACAACCAAATCAATAGCATGACTCTTACACCATCCGGCTAAGATTTTAAGGTGATTTTGACGACTACCATCAAATTTTTCCTCGGTGTTAAAACCACTGCCGTCTAACACACTCGGCCAAGAAACCACCTGACCATAACCAGAAGCCGTTGGGTTGCAACCAACGAGATACAGGGTGCTCAAATAACTTGATTGGCTCATTTTATAAGCGAGAGCTGATTCCCTAGCTCCCCCACCCACCAGCAGGACATTCACCATCGAACCTCTTTCAACGCTTCACCTTAAGTAACCAGGATGCTATCCCTTTGTATTCATACCAAGTAAATCCTTCACAGCACCAAATCCTGATAGCACAGTGGAGGCTTCATAAGGCACAAAAACTTTATCACCTGGCTTTTGGTTAAAACCATCAAAGGCTTTGAGATAGTCAGTAGCCACGAGAAACTGAGACGTTAGTTGATCATTACCCGCAAAAGCTGCCTTCACTTTATTTATCGCTTCTTGCTTAGCTGTGGCTACTTCACGGATGGCCTCAGCTTCACCTAAAGCTTGCTGCACTTGAGCCTCTTTGTCACCAGTAGCTAAATTGATTTTTTCTTGTTTTTGACCTTCTGAGCGAGCAATTCGCGATTGTTTGTCACCTTCAGCCTGTAAAACTTTTGCTCGTCTTTCCCTTTCAGCTTGCATTTGTTTCTCCATAGCAGCTTGAATATCTGGTGGCGGACTAATGTTTTTCAGCTCAACTCGATTCACTTTCGTGCCCCACTTGTCAGTGGCTTCATCGAGAATCTTTTTTAATTTTGAGTTAATAAGATCCCTTGAGGCAAGACTTTCATCTAGATCCATCTCACCAATGACATTCCTTAACGTTGTCTGTGCTAGTTCTGACACAGCACGAGGTAAATGGGCAATCTCATAAGCCGCTAATTTCGGCGATGTAATCTGAACATAAAGCAGAGCATCAATGTGAATATTCACATTGTCTTTGGTAATCACTGCTTGTTCAGGAACATCGAGGACCGTCTCGCGAAGATCGATTTTGTGGGTATAACTACTACCCCTAACCCCCACCCAAATCACCTTTCTTGGCTTATCAATAATGGGAATAATTAAATTCAGACC
>JAPOQT010000100.1 GCA_026710525.1 Pseudomonadota bacterium | reverse complement strand
TAAGAGGGACTTTAAGCGCTCACATCACACTCTTGGTCAGGTTTTTGCTCACACCCTTAAACCTTAGAGCCACTTTCCACCCTCGCTTTTACCGCTAAAACATTAAGTCCTACCTTATCAATTGAGGATACAGATACGATGAAGAGATCATGCTTAACGATAACCGGCGTAATCCATCAGTTTGATCGCAGCACTTTGCAGTCTTCCTGCTTCAGTCAGAGGCATTTGTGAAGCACGAAAATCCCCCCAACTACGAACAACAGGATCAAGAGGAGTACCAGCCACAGTGGGGTACTCTAGATTAAGACGAGCGAGAAGCTCTTGGGCTTTGGGTGTCATAAGAAAATTCATAAAACGTTTTGCTGGTTCTAGATTTTTTGCATGTTTAACGATACCAGCGCCACTCACATTCACATGGACGCCAGAAGTTTTTTGGTTGGGCCAAAAAATTTTGACTGCGCTAGCTTCTCCTTTCTTCTGTAGTCGTCCTAAATAATAAGAATTCACAATACCAAGAGCACACTGACCACGACTTACTGCCGTAATAAGCAAAGTGTCGCTAGAAAAAACCTTCGTGGCTAAATTGGCTACCCATCCTTTAATAATACTCGTGGTTTTTTCTTTACCATGATGATGGATAAGCATGGCTACCAGGGACTGGTTGTAAACTTTTTTCGCCGTTCTTAAACATAACTTTCCTTGCCATTTAGGTGCTGCCAAGTCTTCGTAAGTGGATAATTCATCCGCCTTAACTTGGGAAGAATTATAGACCACGGTTCGAGCTCGTAGGCTAATACCCCACCAATATCCTTGGTGATCTCGATAAGCCCGAGGCACCTTTTGATCTAGGGTCGGCAAGGACACTTGTTGTAATAGTCCGGCTTCTTTCGCTGCCCACAAGTTGCCAGCATCAACGGTGATAAAAATATCGGCGTCTGTTTGTTTTTTCTGTGCTTTGAGCTTTTCGATAAACAAACCCGCTGATCCTGTCTGAAATTTAACCTGAATACCGGTTTCCTTAATAAAAAGGTCGATGACTGGTTTAATCAGATGTTCAGCTCGAGACGTATAAATCACCAGTTTTTGTTTCACTGGCTCAGCCATATCATCAGTATCCTGGTGGTCCTTTTTCTGATCTTTTTCCTCTAATACTTGGTTGTTTTTAGCCTTAACTTGAGCAAATAACAGATCACCACGGCTAAAATGAGTGATTAATAAAACAGAAACTACGCCGATACATCGACATATACTCATGGACATCAAAATACTCCTTAAATCGTAGAATCGTTGGGCTAAGAGGACATTGCGGCAATATTCTCCTAGAATGAGAATATTAACATTAACCAAAAAAAACCGCTAATCACTAGTATGTGAATCATCATGAGTTACACATCAGGGACATAGGATTATTTTTTCTTATTAGTAAAAAGGAAAATCATGGAAGCAAAACATCTACAACGTGAATTTCAACCTGTGAAAACTGCTCGAATAAAGCATTTAGAGCAATTATTTCAACTAAGAAAATCAGGGGTAGAGCATCACTACTTAGATGCTCTAGGTTCATCAGATGTCATTGATGTTTTTTTCTCAGGACAGAACTTTCGAAAGGCTCTCGAGGGCGATATAGGACAAGGAAAGGTTTTTCTTATTGAGGACCCTCTTGATCACGCCGTCAAAGGTTATTTTCAATTCCAGTATCAGGAAATCGCCGGTGATAATGGTATTTGTCACCTGATTAGCTTCGCTATCGATGAAGAAGCTTCATACAGCGGTTATTTTGTCGACCAATTAGCTGCCATGGAGCATCACATTCAAGACGCCGGCTGTTGCCGGATTAAAGGAGTCGCTTCGGAGAAAGAATTTATATTCCTTGAGCGAATGAACTATCAGATGGCAGCCCCCAAATACCGACACACCTACTCTGGTGTGTCAGTAAATTTTGTCCCGTTTGTGAAGGTCCTGTTCTATCCAAAACTGTAAAATTAAGATTCCCTTGATTCATCATCGATTTTTCATTAAATTCTATTGAATCAGAAGCCTGTGCTAGCAGTATTTCAGGTGTGACGATGTAGCTCAGCTGGTTAGAGCGATGGATTCATAACCCATAGGTCGGCGGTTCAAGTCCGCCCTTCGTCACCATCTATTTCCCTCTCCTTTTTTGTTCTGACATTTTTTTGACCATCATGTCAAAAAAATGTCAGAAGTTCCCTATGATCTGCCAATAAAGTGTCAAAAAACAGAATGGCCTCAGAGAGAGCATTCATAACACACTAATATCACATACAAAAAATTTTGGCATGCTTCTTGCTTAGCTTTCTTTTTGTTACGTGTGTTTTTTTGTTATTGAGCTAAAGATCGTGACAATCGTTCACTAGGATATTTTTGCCTCTCATCCACACTTCATGACAAGTCGATGGCGAGGTGCAGTCTCCGCTTTAGCTTATTCACTTTATTTCCTTAAGGGGTTATCAGTATGGCTATTTCAAGATTTTCAGTTGTGTCAGATCATCCACTCAAACAAGAAAGCGCCATCGGTGGTGTGAACACTTATCTTAATTTTGTCCAGAAGCAAAGAGGCATGTCTCAGCCAATTATTGGCAATAAAGAGTTATTTCTTACGGCTGATCGTAAAATGAAAAAAATCCAAGATGATCTTTTAGAGATGGCTCGAAAATGGACGCCAGTAATGATCTCTGGTGAACAGGGCACAGGAAAATCTATGTTGGTCCGTGCTCTCTATGACAAATCCTTCGATCACCTCGCGACAAAGGAGCTCCCTCCCCTCATTGAGTTTGATGCTCAGTCTTATCCAGCCAATAAACAAGAGCATGCTCTTCTAGGCTCCACAGAGCGAGGAGCTATCGGGGCTTCCGCTCATGAAAGCGCGCTGCAAAAAGCTGTGGGCGGTTACTTAGTGATCAAAAACTTCACCTCGTTATCGTTAAATCTACAAAACAAGATTATGAAGCTGTTACAAAACAAAGATCATAAAAAGTACTTATCAAAGGAAGCGGTACCACCCAGAATGATTTTTGTGGCACGAACAAATGTTGAAGCCATGATGGAAAAGAATAAGGTGAAATCAGATTTGTTTCATTTACTGGCCCATCAGCACGTCCATCTCCCGCCTCTGCGCCAAAGACCCCAAGATATTCCGTTGTTGTCTGAAGTGTTTTTAGCCAAAACAGGAAGCCCGCAACAAAAGTCATTTGCTTTGTCAGGAGAAGCGATGAAAGCTTTAGTTAATTACGAATGGCCAAATAATGTGACGGAGCTACATAATATGATAACGAAAGCATACCAAAAATGTCTTGAAAATAATGATGATAGGATTACTAAAGATCATTTATCAATCAAACAAGAGCCGAAAGAGGTCAGGGCTTCTGGTAATTGGATTAAAAATCTACCGATCGGTGAAGCTTTAAGAACCGTGGAAACCCAATTCATTTTGGAAACCATTAAAGCTCATCAAGGTAATAGGACTTATGCTGCCCGTACATTAGGGATCTCCTTAAGGACCTTAAGAAACAAGATTAACGAATTCACCGTCGAAGGTTATGAAGTGATGTCGCCTCAAACTGGCCGCCGTTCTTCAGCCTCGGCTTAATATGAGCCAAAGTAAGATGAATCGTGACGAAGATATGGCTTTGCGGTTTCGCAATAAAGTCGGTGTGGTCATGGGTGTGGCTAATCGTTATTCTATTGCCACAGCTATCTCCCATTATCTCAGTAACTGTGGTGCTGAGATCGCGTACAGTTACCAGCCTTGTGACTCCGGCAAAATGGCGCGCAGAGTAAGCAAGGCTCTGGATCATCTTAAACCAAAATTAGTTGTGCCTTGTGACGTGCGCTCTGATGACGCTATTCACTCTTTTTTTGACCAAGTGAAGACCCAGTACGGCCATATTGATTTTTTAGTCCATTCCATTGCCTATAGTCCTATGGAAGACTTAAAAAAAAAGACTGTGGAGGTATCAAGGGCTGGCTTTTTACACACCATGGATACAAGTGTGTATTCATTTTTAGCTTGCTCCCACGCAGCCAGTTTGCTGATGAATCAAGGGGGGGCAATGATCACCTTGACGTATATTGGCGGTGAAAGGGTAGTGCCGGGCTACAACGTCATGGGTCTTGCCAAGGCCGCTCTTAATTGTGCCGTTAAATACCTGAGTCATGACCTCAGCCATCAAGGTATTCGAGCGAATGGCAGCTGTTCTGT
>JAPOQT010000099.1 GCA_026710525.1 Pseudomonadota bacterium | reverse complement strand
TGCTGTTCACGAGGATGTAAATTTTGTTGTATTAGCGGGTGACCTTTATGATGGCGACTGGAAGGACTATAACACGGGTATTTTTTTCCATCAAGAAATCTCTCGCTTAGGTAAACATAACATTGAGGTATTCTCTGTGGCTGGCAATCATGATGCTGCTAACCACATGACAAAAACCTTGTCTTTACCTGAAAACATGAAGGTGTTCTCGGCACAACATCCTGAAACCTTTGAACGACCAGAGCTAGGGGTAGCTCTACACGGTCAGAGTTATCCTTCTCGCTCGGTGACCAGTAATCTCGCCATTAAATATCCTAGGGCCACTGTTGGCTGTTTTAATATTGGTGTCCTCCATACCAGCCTTGATGGCAGAGAAGGGCATGCTGATTACGCTCCCTGTTCTCTCAGTGATCTTCGGATGCCTGGTTATGACTATTGGGCACTCGGTCATGTTCATAAACGTGAGGTGGTTAGGCAACAGGATCCTTGTGTCATCTTCTCAGGTTGCTTACAAGGCCGCAACATTCACGAGACGGGGACCAAAGGCTGCACCTTGGTTGAGGTCACTGACGGTAATATCACCAGTATTAGGGCACAGGCTGTGGATGTGGTTCGTTGGTTTTTGTGTCAAGTGGATCTCACTGACATCACCACCCTCGAGGACCTCGAACATCTCCTCAAAAAAGAAATTGAATCAAAATCTAAAGAGGCTGAAGGTCTCCCTATGATTGTGCGCATCAAACTTATTGGTCAAACACAGATGGCTACTGACTTTCGTGCCCACCGAGATCGTTGGCAAAGTGAAATCAAGGCAAAAACCTTAGAGATAGCTAATTATTTAGGGGTGGATCTCTGGCTTGAAAAAGTGAAGTTTGCTACCCAACCACCCCAAGAATCGTCCAGAGGAACAGAAGCCCATGGACTCCTCGATCATCTCATCCAGGCTATTCATCAACCAAACTACACCATAGATCAGGTCCCGAAACTACCAGAAAAATTAGCCATCTTACGCAGCAAACTCCCCCACTCTCTCATGGCCAACCCTGACAACCATGGTGACGATTTTAGTTTAGACGGCCCAAACCTCACACGTCTCTTTCAGGAAGGTAAGGATATGCTTGTGAGTCAATTAATAACTTTAGAAAAAGATTTCCATGAGGATTGAACTCTTAAAGCTCATCGCTTTCGGCCATTTTACTGAAAAATCCCTTGAGTTTAAACCAGGTCGCCATGATTTCCATGTGGTGTATGGGGCTAACGAGGCTGGTAAAAGCACAACCCTCAGGGCACTCACTGGCTTACTTTTTGGTTTATCGGCGAGCAAAGATAACACTGATGACTTTCTCCATCATATGGATGATCTCAGAATTGGTGGCAAGTTAAGCACCCAAGGATCTTCGATCACTTTTATTCGCAAGCCAGGACGTGGTCGAACAAAATCAATTCTCGATGGATCAGGCAAAAAAACGTTAGATCTTTCTGTACTGAAACCCTACTTACCGCCGAACATGACTAAGGACCTCTATACGAGCCTCTGGGCTATTAATTATGATGAGCTCGTTACTGGCAGCACCCAATTACTCGCTGATGATGGTGAGTTAGGCAAAGCTATTTTTAGTGCCTCTGGTATGACAGGCATCCGTGATCTGATGACACAGATTGATGAACAACTCAAACAACTCTTCACCCCAAGAGGTCGTAACCCTTTATTAAATAAAAGTATCCAAGACTACCAAGAGTTAACTGACCAAATCCGAATGCTGTCAACTCCTGTTTCTCAGGTAAGGGATCTTAAAAAAGAGTTAGCTCGTTTAAAAGATGAAAAAACCCAAAAAGAACAAGAACTCAATACTTGTAAGCAGAAAATATCTGAGTATAAAAAAATTCAAAACATTAAAGACCCTTTAGATGAGTTCCATAAAATAAGCACCGAGCTCAACACATTATCCGATGTCGTGATTCTGCCAGAGGACTTCACACATCAGCACCAACATGTTATTAAGCAGTTAAAAAAAACAAAGACTAATCTCGAAAGGTATCAAAAAGAGATTGATTTTTACCACCAAAAGAAAGACTCACTGAATCTTCAGCCAAATATCCTGGTTAAATCTGAAATCATCAAAGAGTTGAGGGACGAAAAAGGGGCCATCAAAAAAGCCCAGCAAGATAACGAAAAGCTAAAAACCTCCTTAGCCACCACTGTTAGCAATATTAATGCCCTGCTTCAGAGCTCCTTAGGCATCACCCTTGATCAAATGGACCTGACTAGCTGGCGAAAATTTCTCGTTAAGAAGGATACTTTCATCGCTTTAGCTGAAGAAGACCGGGAGCACCAACTCAAACAAGAGAATGCTAACAAAATAAAACTTGATCTCCAGAAAGAGATTTTCGAGCTGAAAAAGTATCAAGAGACTTCTTCTTTGGACCCACTATTACTGTCAGAGATCAAAGCTCAAATTAAACCAATTCGTAACGCTGGTGATCTTGGTAGCATTCTCACTGCATGCGAACACGAGTATCAGCGAGATACAAAACAATGTATTAACGAGTTACAAAGATTAGGAATGTACTCCGGGGATATGATGGATTTACTGACAATAAAACTACCGAGTATGGAAGTTATTCAATATTATTGCGATCAACTAGGAACAGTGAGCCAAGAGCTAGAGTTAATAGTAAAAGACCTACGCAAGCTCGAGGCTGATGAAAGTCGGGACTGCAGAGCACTAAAAAAATTAGAACATGAGCACAACATTCCCTCTCTGAAAGATTTGTCCCAATCACGAAACCAAAGAGATGCCGATTGGCAGATGATTAAACAGTATCTCTTAGGCGAAAATATGGCTCCCATGGGTAGCCATAACGATAAAATCATTGATACTTATGAAGGCAAGGTTCACCATGCCGATAGTCTCGCTGATGAACTGCGAGCAAAAATGCAGCAGGTCAGTGAACAAAAACGTCTCACCGATCAAATCACAGAAACCCAACAACTCATAAAAGAAAGAAAACAAGTTTGGCTTGAGCTTAACCAAAAAAAAATAGACCTTGAGCAAGAACATACCAAACTCTGGCACGATCATAAAGTGGCATCGGGCTATCCCCAGGAAATGAAAGCATGGCTACCAGCTATTCATAGCTTAATTCAACGTTTACAAAATTTAGTCGATCTCGGCGACAAAAAAAACAAACTTGCGTCTCAGTATCAATATTATCAAGACATAACACAAGAGCTCATTAATCGGCTTGACTCTTCGGTTAACACCGCAGACATGGCATTGAATTCGCGACTGAGTTTATTTGAGGATTTATTTGAACAAGCTGACAATGCCCGTATCCATCGCCAGCAACAAGAGGAGAACCTTGGAAAAGCAGAGAGTCGTCTTACTCGGCACGATGCAGAATATCAACAACTGGAAAATAAAAGGAGGATGTGGCAGATTGCTTGGCAAAAGG
>JAPOQT010000098.1 GCA_026710525.1 Pseudomonadota bacterium | reverse complement strand
CGGATGAGAGTTTATTTGAAGACTCGTCATCGAATAATATTAGCGATTATCAACCAACAGCTAATAATGCCGCGAACCCTAGGGACGCCGAGCCTGATGCACAAGGTTACACATCGGTTTCAGAAGCATCCGCTGGCAGTGATGAGCAGTTACATCCTGTTGATCTTCAGTTTAAGGAGGCAAATCTTGTTCAGGTCCTCGACATCCTTAGCCGAGAAAATAACATTAACTTTATTTATAATATTGACGAGTTGCAGGGTAAGTCGGTCACTATGCTGTTAAAAAATGTTAGCTGGACTAACGCCTTGCAGGCGGTCCTTGATGTGTATGATCTTACTTATGTGACGTTACGCGGTGGTATGATTAAAATTATTCCAACTAGTCAGATTGTGAAGGAGAAAACGAGACAGAAAACTCATCTTTTAATTATGCGATTGTCCTATATTAAAGCGGACAAAGCTCAGGCGATTATCCAGACCTTTATTAGCAACAACAGTAACAACTCTGGAGAAGCCGCAGCTTCGTCTCCCACGGGTTCAGCTGGTTCTGAGGTAATTAGTAAGACAAAAATCACTATTGATGAACGGACAAACTCTTTGGTGATAGAGGCTCCCACCCAGGAGTTATCGAAAATTAAAACCCTCATTGAACGGCTAGATACTCGAACGCCGCAAATCAAAATTGATGCTCGTATTATTGAGATTGCCAACACTCATCGAGATGCTATGGGAATTAATTGGAGTTTTCCTGTGTCTGCTGAGACCCAGAATTTAGGCCTAGGGGCTTTGCCGATACCTCATATGTCTTTTGGCTCTTCTGTGGCAGTGAGTGCGCCAGCTGACAATGCCTCAGCAGCTGATTTACGTTTACAACTGAACTCATTTCAAAATATTCCCCAAATTATGATGCAACTGAAATGGGAAGAAACGTTTCTGGATACGCGAGTATTGCAAAACACTTCAGTGACCGTGTTAGATAACGAGACAGCTGAAATTTCGAGCGGTGTTCAAGATACAGTCGAACATAGCGGTGTTAATACTTCTGGCACCTCAGAAGTCAGCTATTTACTTAGTCTTTCAGTTAAGCCGCAAGCGACCATAGATGGCTCGGTGAGTATGGAGGTTCAAATAGCATCAGATGATCCGGTTGATCTTGCTGGGAGAATAAGAAAAGCGACGAAAAGCATTAAGACTCATTTGTTACGTACTTCTGGGGAAACAGCGGTGATTGGTGGTATTTACACCAACACAGCCGCAGAAAATTTTAAAGCTGTTCCTTATTTGCATAAAATTCCTATTTTAGGTATGTTGTTTCGCAATTCTTCATCCCAAATAGAGAAAAAAGAAGTCGTCATTTTGTTAACACCCACCATCCTCGATGTTGAAGAGATGATGGGTAATAATGGCGGGTCTTTGGTGAGTACTGCTAATGGTTATAACTCGGGTGATTATGATGGTGCTAACGGGTATCAATACACTGATGACTACTCGGCTAACTATCCTAATCAAAATGCTGCGAATTACCAGGCTAATTATCCTAACCAGTATGCCAGTAATCAAGATAGTGCAGAGTATCAAAATACGGGTGAATATAATCAAGGTAATTATAGTGCTAATCAAGCGTACTCAGAAAACGAACAAAGCTATGAGAGTAATACTTACTCTGAGAATTATCAATCTGAAAACAACAGCTATCAGAATTATGAAAACGGTGGTTATGATCAATACTATGACCAAGGTTATGGCAACGAACCATCGAATTATTCAGCGCCAAACGACGCCGATGACTATTATGATAGCGATGATTATGAGGCAGAAGATATAGAAGAGTATTAACTCTCTGACCAGGTTAGTTCTTATTTTTGGTGAGTTGTCTACACTTTGGTATGTGGTTATCGTGTTTAGTATGCAACAGATATTAACTTCTTTATTGATAGCGATAGCCCTGACGAGTTGTGGTGTCGCAGGAACGGCTGATGGTTTGTGTAAACTTGACAGCTGTTCAAATTCCAAGATTTTGCCTGGCAATGGAAAGTACGAAATCCAGCCGTTATTCGAGAAGACAGAAACTACAATAACCTGTAATAGCCCGACCGGGTTTGATATTTCAGTGCCGGACAGTTTTCGGTTTAAAGTTATCCAAAAAGCAAGAACTGGTGGTGGCGAAGAGAAAGATTCTGCTGGGCAGGAGGCACAGGATATTCCGGTACCTGGTGTGCGATTTAATGTCCAAACTAATGGGGGTGTATTTGCTGATGAAACGTCACCACGATGTTTGCCTGAAAATGATTGTGGTGGAGATGTTCTCAGCGCTCAGAAAACTGACTTCTCAAAAAATCCACGACATAAAGGTCTTGTCACATTTTATGATGGTTGGTGTACAGACGTTTGTGGTGTGGGGTTAGTTGAGATCGGTTTCAGGTGTGTGGCTCCTATGTTAGGATCGGCAACTGGTTTTGTTGAAATTGCTTCAGGCACTGTGTCTTATCGGTTTAAGATTACCGTTACCAACAATTATGAAGAGGAAGAGGAAGAAGCTACTGAGACGACTGGTGAGGCAAGTGCCATGGGTAATTTTAGTTTATCAGCGGTAGGGGGGGTTGCAAAGCTACTGAAAACCTCTCAGCAAATAGGAAGATATTTTGCTTTATTGAGATCACCGCTGCCGTTTATCAGAGAGTCACTATCAAGGTCGTGGTATGATGATTTTACTCAGTCAAGTTGTCCTATTTGATAGGCACAATGGTCAGTTATTAAAGAAAGTTATCAAGAGAATATGTGGACTAAAATACTCAAAAAACACATTGGTACCTTATCAAAAAAACAGTCACAGTTGATTGAGACATATGAGCGTGATCACCAGGGTCGCGCTTTTTACCCAATGGCTAAGTTACTTTGGCAGTATTCATTTCAAGATGAAGCTACCGAGATGATGATGGCTGGTGTTGCTAATTATCCTGATGACATAATAGCTCGCGTGACTCTGGTGTCTTACCTGTGGCAGAAAAAGCTTTTTTCTGTTGCTTGGCAAACTCTTGACCAGGCCAACCACGAGGAGCTTACCGCCAATCTCCTTGGCTTAACACTGAGATTTAAACTAGCTATTTTGTTAGGCTATGATGGTAATGCTAGGCGAGCCTTAGTTGATTTACAAGATCTCTCACCCAGGGACGATTCTTTGCTTGAGCTTATTTCTGCATTTAGCCTTTATGGTGTGCAGAAAGCGAGGGAGTGTATGGCAGAAGAATTAAGTATGTCGAGTGAAGATCTTGAGCAGTACATAGGATCCCATCACCTATCCCAGAGCCATTCTTATTTGCCAGAGCAGCCTCATTCTGAGACTAGCTTCACAGATATGTCTAATAGTTCACAGCACGCGGCAGAGTCATACAGTGGTTTTTATGCTGTGCCCCTTAAGGACCTGTTTCATTCAAGTAAAACGGAAGATATTAACTTTAACGATACCACAGCTGAGTTAGATTCTTACACTTTGGCTGAGATTTTTGAAAAACAGAATTGTTACAAAAGAGCCTTAAAAATATACCGGCGATTATTTGCTCGTAGTCCTAATCACGAGGGGCTTTATGGTAAAATTTATCAATTAGAAAAGAAATTAGCTGATGAGGAAAGGTCAGGATGTGAAGATGTGGAAGCTGTTGTGGACCATTTACAACAAAAGCAAGTGATCGATAAAAAAAGGCATCTCCTTGAGACAATGCTAGAAAACATTTAGTAAGATTGCTTTATGGAGCGAGCCGTTAAGTTGTGTTGTGAATTTTTATTACCCATTTGTGCCATATTATGCTAATAAATTCCTGGTTAGGATGGGTCCTAATAGCCTGCTGGTTTGTGTTATGTGTTAACACGAGTGGTCGTGGTTGAATTAATGAGCTTTATCATAGTAAGAGGATTATCAAAGTGAGAAATACACTCTTGAAAGAGTTTGAAGAAACCCATGTTGTTCATCACAAGGATGTTTCAGAATATCCTGATTTTCGTAGTGGTGATACTATTCGGGTAAATTACAAAATAGAAGAAAAGCAAGATAAGTCAGGTCAAAAAATTGCTTTTAAGGACAAGAAGTTTCGTTTGCAAGCCTTTCAAGGGGTAGTATTAAAGAGAAAACGGAACAGGGTGGGTGGAGCTAATGCGACGTTTACGGTGCGGAAGGTAGCTGCGGGTGGTGTTGGTGTTGAACGAACATTTCCCCTGTGGAGTCCTTATATTGATTCCATTGAAGTGGTTTCAAAAGGTTCTGTGCGTAGGGCTCGTCTTTATTACCTGAGAAGTCGTTTTGGTAAGGCAGCGAGGATTAAACAAAAAAAATAACGATGATGAAAGTCTCTATGATCAAAAATTTATACCAGAAACATGTGTCAACAGCTGCTCTTGTCTGTGCTTTTAGGGGTGCTTTGTCCTATGATGACAGTCATCCATTAAGTGGATTATTTAAAGATAAATACGCATCTAAGCTCTGTGGCTTTCCGTTAACTTGTGCTTTTTTATTTCCTCCTCTGACACTATCGTTGTTTTTTCTCACATTTCGTAAGCTCATCCCTGGTTCTGCTGTGATTCTGGTGCGAGCATATTATATGGAAAAACAGCTGGCAGAACAAGTTCGTCAGGGGGTGAATCAATATGTGATGGTCGCAGCTGGTATGGACTCGTTTCTATTAAGAAAACGAGGTCTTGCAGAAAAAATGACTGTTTTTGAAGTGGACCTTCCTCAGATTCAGCAAGAGAAAAAACAAAAGCTTACAAAGCTTGGTTGCCATTTTCCATCTAACTATCATTTTGTGAGTGCTGATCTGGCTCGTCAGAGTCTGAAAGAGTCTTTGCAGGATCATGGCTTTGATTTTGGCAAGAAAGCCTTCTTCTCTTTGATGGGGTTAATTTATTATTTACCAAAAGCAAGCTTTTTAGAGATGATGAAGGGAATTGCTGAGGCCAGTGTTGCTGGTACGATGGTGATTTTTGATTTTCTCTATGATGATGCTTCTTTAAATGATAGTCAAAAAGCTTGGAAATCCGATTGTTCTGATATGGTTAGTTCTTGTGGCGAAGATTTTATTTATGATACGAGTGCTCATCAGTTAGAAAAAGATTTGGCTGATCTTGGTTATCACCAAGAGAGCATGATGTCATTGCAGGATCTTTATCCATCGATTGGGCTTGATGATCATCCAACTGCTGGGCCAAGTTGTTTTGGTATCGCGGTGTTCTCAGTGAAATAGTATCAATACACAATATTGGGTCTGTGACGATCGGTGATAAGCATTCTTGCTTGGTAACATCGAATGATCATCGATCATAATATTAGCTCACATTGTTACGTTCCTGCCCCCGTAATCGAGCGAAAATCGGCTCATATGAAAATAAAAGATAGCTATTATTTTATGTTTAGTGATGATCAGCTTTTATCTCCTATCATGTCGAAATATGGAACTTTATGGGAATTTGTTGTTGGTAAAAAACTGTTTGAAGAAACATATTTTGATGGTGATTTGGCTACCAACTTAGAGGGTGGCCATCGCAACAATATTCTTGAATTTCGTTTTCCATCAACAAAGTCCCTGGATGCGAACTTAAGATATAAACTATTGACAGTGGGAGCTATGGCCACTATTGAGATCATAAGGTGGTGAAATCCTCGGACTAAACTCGAAGAAATCCAGCATTTTTCAGTTGATATTTGGCATAACCCAACTTTGCGGTGGGGGGATACTAGTCATACGAATGCGCGTAAGCTTTCACCAAACCTATCTTTATACTCCTGAGCCATGGCATGCGCCATAAAATCAACTTCCGCATAAAAAGATTCCTTTAAAGGATTAACTGCCACCTCAAGTGCCCCCACTTTATTCAATAGTTCTAAATCTAAAGATCCATCTTGAGCAGATTTAAGAAGCGCTACTGTATCTTCTTCTAGCTGCTCACTAGAAACAGCTAGCTCTTCAGCGTACTCCTCTAAATATGCCTCATACATTACATCCTCTGTATCCGATAGAGAAACATAGGGACTCTCAATGTCATAATTCTCTGACGAATTATCTAAAGAAACAGAGTAAGCGGCAGATGAATAAAAGGAAAATAATAAAAGAAGGGCAAGGG
>JAPOQT010000097.1 GCA_026710525.1 Pseudomonadota bacterium | reverse complement strand
TGCACCCAAGAGGTTAGGGATGATTGGCCGTGAGAGTTATGACCAATAAAATCCCAGAGATTCGCCATAAAACCAATAAAAAATACTGACATGGCCAAAATCAAACTCGCCTTCTCTCCGGTTGTTGACAGTAAATGCTGTTCTTCTTGTTCCTGGCTATGAAATATCAAACCATAACCTATAATCAGAAAAGCTAGAAATAATCCGAGGCCATCAAGAACCTTATCTGCTTGACTAAGATAGAAAAAATAATCGATCTGGATCATGGTCACAGTATTAATGAGACAACTCAGTAGAGCGAGGAACACTAAATACATTTTTTTAATATGCATACGAATGAGATAGAAGGCGAGATTTATGAAAAAAATAGGGCTCAAACTATACAAAATCATCATAAAATAGCTGAGAACAGCCTGTGTTTGTCCTGAGCTGCCTTCAATAATGCTCGCTAGTAATACACGACCAGCCAGTAATATGCCAATATATGACACGTAGAGTACGGTTTTCGCGTGATCTAAAACAATCACCAAAGCTGCCGTCAATAAAGGAAGAATAACGAGGCTAGCTCGCTGCAGATAATAAAGAGTTCTTTTGAGTTGATCGAGGTTGGCATATTCATCGATGTGATCCCAAGTTACTAGGGCTGGACTATGCCCAAACGAGCCAAACAGTTTCTGAGAAGGGAGAAATTGAATACTCATGCTGATAGATTTTTGTTGAGTGATTTTTGGTAAGGTAAACAATAGATCAGCTTTACCGGCTGTGAACCAAGGAGTGGTCATTGGCTGAGTCATACGGCTATTAGTGCCAACAAAACCTGGGAGTAGAAGAGATGAATTGGGTTTGCTATCGAGCCAAGCCAATTGGCGAAGTGTGAGTTGGGTTTCAAGGGTTGCTTGATAGTAGTCACTTACCCTGGTTGTTTGCCGGTTAATCTGATTAAGGATGTCTCTGGTGCTGGATGGATCAGCAAGATCAATATCAGACCAGCTACCAAGGGGAGTGCATAATGTTCCTTTGCTCTGGTTATTCTGACATCCTGAAACCTGAACCTGCCAAGATGATAGCAACTGGATAGCACCACTATCCTGCAACGCCTTAACTTTATAATGAAAACTCAACTCTTTCGATGAGTAGTAAGCAAAGCCAAGAAACAGGAGCAGAGCTATGGCAAAAACTGTGTAGGACCACCGTCTTGACCCACGTATATTGATTGGTGTCTGTTCGGATGAAGAAAAAAACATGATATCCATATCGCCGTTTTAGAAAAGCACCCACCGTCAGGAGTAAGGTGTGTCTGTTATCGGATCAATGGTAGTAAGATATGATTTTTTGAGTGTCACATTCTGATTAAGGGTAAGAATCATCATGATGGTTCACCATCCACCGAGAGAATGTGTTTAAAAATTCCTTAAATTCTTCTAAGTGCTCACGAGGAAAAGTAAAGCCTTTTGGATGCTCTAATACATCGTAAAATGTGCTCAACCAGATTTGACGTGAAGATTCACTAATGACAAAAGGAAGGTGTCGGGCTCTTAGCTTGGGAGGGCCGTATTTTTTCTGGTATAACGGAGGACCTCCGAGTAACTGACAGAAATACTTCGCACTGCGATCAACGGCTTCATCGAAGGACCGTCGCTCAAACATGGGGCTAATAGCTGATTGTTTGAGGGCAGAATAAAACTGAATAATCATCCTTCGAATACCTTCTTCTTTCATGATCAGATAAATCTCACTCGATGGCTTTTTAGCCTGATGATGGTAAGGTATTTTAGGAACGTATGGTTCAGGGTGACCATGGGATCGGTGATATGTGTTTTTTTTTGACTCCATAATTCTTCTCATTTATTTAATCGTAACACCTGGTTAAGTATTCATCCGGGGATACTCTAACATCTTCTTGCAATAATAGAAATATGAATCAGGGTTCTCAGGGGAGTGAGGGATCATAACATTTTTTAGGCTCCATAGACTCAAGTCACAGTCTTTCAGCTTACCACCGGACTTAGGTATGTTGATCGCAGCTAAGTGACTTTGTGACTTTGCCAAGGAATATTCTCAAAAGGCCATCTGTTACATGTTCATGACTTCTTTGTTTGAGTGTTAGAT
>JAPOQT010000096.1 GCA_026710525.1 Pseudomonadota bacterium | reverse complement strand
AAAGCAATAGAGCACAAATCAAAACACGAGGCTACGCCGAAGAACACAAGAACAGCGGCAAGGAGATTCACTTGTTAGGACTCGCATTTAGCAAAGAAGATCGTAATATTACCAGCTTAGTTCATGAAAAGCTCACTGGAACACTACGACATATAAGTGACAATTAATCTTCACTGTTAGCAGCCACTTTTTATGGTATTGCATCTAGGCTTAATCCTAAAAGAATATACATTAGTAGAATCATTAGACAGTATTTTGTCATGGTTTAAATACCATGTGTTTTCCGCCTGTAGCTTGATCACAAGACGCTAGGCTCTGCTTTACTATCGCTTTTATGGCAAATAATGATGCGTCTGTTGATCCAAGGGTTTCATAATCATCTCTCATCTTAGTCTTTTGATGGTTTTCCTGCAGCAAGTGTAGTTATTTAATTACTTGCTGCCAAAGCATATCAGTTATTTTTATAAAAATGAAGGGGACTGTGCTGTACCATGTGAATGGCAAATAGATTGGATTATACGGCTGCTTGAGATGCTTTAGCTTTATACTTGGCATACTGAGACTGCGCCATCACCATCATGCTACCAATGATTCCCACTGCTACCATTACGAGAGAAAGACCTTTGATGTTGCTTGCTATAATTTGAAACAGGGTGTGCGGCACACCCTTATCTGTACAAAGGGAGGCTTATACTCATCTGTGAGAAAAAGATTGTCCTTAATTAGATCCAGTAGATGAATTCATCCTTCTCACATTCTTATGAAGATGCCACTACTTCTTCTAACGAAGTCTTACTTAGCCTCTACTTTTTCCATCAATTTCAACAGTCATAATTTCTCTTAGTCTTTCCTCAAGATATTGTTGTTTAATTTTGACCTCTTTGGCACTCACATTGTTTTTTTCAGAGACAGCTATAAAGCTCGTTTGATCGAGCTTCATAATCAGGGACAAATAAATACGCAAATGTAATGCGTTGGAAAAAACTTCGTTTTCTATAAACTCTCTTAGTTCTTGTTTTGACCGTAAATCAACTTCTACCTCCTCTAGGTCTCCTTTTAAAAGCGCCGTCTTTTTTAAATCAAAAGAAAATTCAGGACTAATCTGCACCAAAAGGCGACGCAGCATATGATTTTCTGAAAACAAAGCGTAATACTCTAAAAGATCTCCTAGCTCTAAAGTAGCATCCAATGAAGTAGGTTGTTTTAGATGATAAATAATATCCACTAAGCTATTGAGATAGATCTTTTGCATTGGCACCTGGTGAAAAGTGCGAGTCAAAGCTACTTTCATTTTACGCTTTAGATCATCAATAACAGCTTCATGATAGTTTTCTATCACATTTTCTGTGCCGGCAGCCAGCTTGGCCTCTGAAAAATAAACGATGTAAATCTGCCATAATAAAGCATCATTTTGTAGAAAATCTTTTTCAAAAAATTTTAACTGCTTTGACTCCAAAATATACTCATCTGTTAGATCTAAGCTTGCTTGTAACCACTTTTGTACCAAATGATGAGGATATTGCAATAAAGTCAAATCCAGCGTAGCGTACCTCTCACTTCTTTGTGCCTTGCTGCCAAGTCTTTGCACAATAAAATGCTCCAGCTTTATTTCAACATATTTTTTTGCTGCCGCTATTTCTGCTGGAGTTAGTTGCCATAACATTTCAAGCTCTTCATCTAAAATGCTTTCATCAAGCATCCAATGCATAAAAATATCTTGATGCACATTATCCTTGAGCACGTGGCTTGTAAAGTCATATAGTCCCTGGATTACTTTATGATTCCAAGTGAGAGAAGGGCGTTTTAAATGCCGAGATTGAATAAAATACCAAGACTTAAGACGTTGATTCACCTCTCGCATACTCAAATCTTCATAACGCTGCTGCCGGAGCTCAAAATTTTGCCATTTATGATCAGAAAAAAGTTTTCTTTTTTCTATTTTATCAAAGGGCTTTGGCTCTTTTCTTTGATGATCATCAAAGAATTGATTAAGAAGGTCATTGAGCTTATTTCGGTACGTTCTTAAACCTGTTTTTTCAGGATCAGGCGTGAGTTGTCCGGTTAATAAAATATAGCCAAGACTTAGCCCTATAATGCTATTAGTATGAATCACACTATCCTGAGACTTGCCATATAGGACCTCCATATTTTCCAGTGATATATCTCCACCAAGGTTAAGATGTTTTAAGAAGAGGTGCTGTTTAAAACTATCTGTGAGTACGTGCTGCTCAAATAGAAGATAATTTTTCTCATTAAAATGCCGGGAAGAAGACAAGAAATATTTCTCTTCAAATTTACTTTTTCCTATTATCTCAAGAAAATCACTCGCAGAGTATTGGCTGTAAACTTGAATCATGTCATCACTGGCAAAATAATTTGACAACTTTCGATCCGGTGACTGATCTAAAGTCACTTCAAAAAGATTATTGTTGCCAAAAATAAGGACTTTCACCAGCTTCCATAGACCGGCTTCTACATTCTTAACTTTTTCCAATGGAACCTGATGAATAAAAGCGATACGTTGTAATGTTGCACCATCTAAGTGCAGCAGTCGACTCATAAAAACTCTCTCTAACAAAGGGGTTTTTGTAGCAATGCCAAGAAAATCATGGAATCTGGTGCTATCAAGAGCATAATCATATCCTATAGAAATGGCAAGATCAGCTGCTACAACCTTATAGAGTCTTCTGAGCATGTTATGGGGCGTCATTTCCTGCATTTTAACTTTTAAAGCATCCATCAATAAAGTCTGAGCAAATCTATTTTCGTGATCGATAGAAGTCAGCTGCTTTGAATGCTCATCAGATAATAAAGATTTTTTCTTTGACATTCTGGCATCTAGAAAATTTAAAAACACCACCGTCAGCTCTTGTTGCAGGTTGCTGCTTTCATCATAACTCACGTTATAATCATTGCTGAATTTTTCAAGGAATCCATCGCTTTGGCTCATAAGTTGGGATATAAATAAGGCTTCTATTTTGGGATGGTCTGCTATAGCCTCCAAAAAGTCAGTGGCGTCTTTTTTCTGTAAATTATAGCCGGATAACATCTTACTGTTCTTGGCAAAGCCCAGGGTAGGAGCAGCTAGAAAAGAAGACATAAGCCTCTCTTTATTATCCCTTTCAGCCTCATCTAACTCCTGCTGGAAATAAGCGCCTATACTGCTAGGTAATAATACTTTTTTTTCACTTAAGTACTCATGGAAACGATATAGTTGCGATGTCATGATGCGATGAATATCAGCTGCCCTATGATGCTTAATGTTAAAGTTTTTAAAACCACGCAAAGCAAAAATATGAGCTATAAAGATTTTTTTTATCCCTATATCTGTTAGAGCAAAATCTACCAGATGTTTTGCTTGGATCAAAGGCCACTGCTGGGAAGAGTAAATATAGGAACCATATAACTTAACCTTAGGCTCTAAATACTTTCTTACCTGTTTGCTGCTAAGAGTTCTCACCACATCTAAAACCTTTTTGTCATCGGCATCTTTACTTAGTTTTGCAAAAGGATTATTATGATATCTTTGATGGTAGTCCGCCATATTTTTAAAGAGATTTTTTTTAACTAGTAGCAGCTTTGTCACATCCATAGAAAAAATCTCCGCCAGCTCTGTCATGGCCAGATCCTGGGGCACTTGAAATTTACTTAATAACAAATAAGCCTCAAGTGCGCTGGTTATTTCTGTTGCCAAAAAATTACGCAATGTCTTTTCACTCCAAAACTTCAGCGCTTTTTGAGATAAAATACCTTCACCTTCGGCGTGTTTCAAAGTCGCAAGGGTACTGCGAACTTCTTCTGTATTAACTGCAAAAGGAATTCTTAGCAGCTCGGTAGCGTAAGGAGCATTAAAAAAAGTTTCTGCATCAGAATGTTTTTCAATCATATTTCTCATATACATGAGATTATCAGCATCCATTTCTCTAAGGTCTTGAGCACTTAAAGTGATCGCACCTTGATCTCCTTGGCTTGACTGCTTTTTTATCACTGGCTCCATTGCATCTTCAAATGCCTCTTCTCTCTCTTTAATAAATAAAGGAATTTGTCTTGGCTCCGGTTCAATTTCTTGAGACACTCTATCTCCTTCAAGAAATAAAGAATTAGCTGCAAAGATTCTTTCTTCTCCTGGATCGCTTGAGCTCACAGCAAGCAAGCCACCAGGGGATAAAAATTCTTCCGTTATAAGATCACTGTCCCATAAAGACTTATCCCAAGACAAAGCACGCATGGTGGCGTAGGTAGCTGCTGCTGCAGAAACAAAAACAGGTAGTAAAACTCTTCTCATACCTGGAAATAAAAAAGAAGATATTTTTTTTAAAAACCAGGGTAACTTAGGAGAAAGTGCTGGAGAAGATGACAAAAAATAAGTACTCGATAAGGTAACAGCTCCGGCGCTCATAGAGGTAAAATCCAAGGGCGATAAGTCCAATGATAAAGGTTGCTCACTTTGAGTGAGCTGATCAGAGGGTAAAGAAGCTACAGAGGACTTAGCTGTGGTTGCGTGGGCATTTGGTGAGATAATATTAAAAGAAATGATCAGCAGCATGCTAAAAACAACACAATTTAACCTCCCAGGCAATCGTAGTCGCGATAAAAAGAGCCTGTTATTATCTGGTGAGATGAGACTTAGGGAAAATAAATAGCTAATGCTACTGTAAAATGTTTTTCTAAAAAGCAAGCCCCCATAAACACTCAGAGGTGCTATCTTTTTTGAGTATAATCTTCTTGTTGAGTTTTCGTTCATAATATGCCTTTTTTTTAAATAATATAACCAGCATTTGATATTAACTGTAACATACTGTTTTTTTAGTTTCTGCTTTTTAATCTCCTTCTTTTTTATATAGGGATGTAGGCAAAACCTATTACTCACCTGCCAATGCAAGTAATACATTGGCATGTGAGTATACACTAATTAAAAATAAAAAAAAGTGATTTATATATATTTTTTAGAATATTTTTCTATCTCTATCACAAATGACTTCACTTTAATTCTACCAAAATCAGATTCTTGTTATGAAAATTATAGATAATGGGATCAGGTGATAACAAAAATACTGTGTTAGCTAAAGCAATAGAGCAAATCAAAACGCGAGGCTACGCTGAAGAACACAAGAACAGCGGCAAGGAGATTCACCTACTAGGACTCGCATTTAGCAAAGAAGATCGTAATATTACCAGCTTAGTTCATGAAAAGCTCACGGATGACACTGCTACTTAATTAGTTTTTT
>JAPOQT010000095.1 GCA_026710525.1 Pseudomonadota bacterium | reverse complement strand
TCAATATCTTTTTTTAAACCGATAATCCCTTGTCTGGCAATTTTATACTGCTGCCTTTGATCAGATGCTTCCCCAGAAATAATCAGAGGCGTTCGGGCTTCATCGATTAAAATCGAGTCAACTTCATCGACAATGGCAAAATGAAAATCAGGCAACACAAGATCATCAGGGTTTGATTGCATGTTATCCCGTAAATAATCAAAGCCAAACTCGTTATTGGTGCCGTACACAATATCAGAACTATAGGCTACTTTTTTTTCTGCCGACGACATGCCATGACGCACTGTGCCCACTGACAAACCAAGAAAATGATAAATAGCCCCCATCCATTTAGCATCCCGAGCAGCCAAGTAGTCATTCACTGTGACAACGTGGGCCCCTAAACCTGTGATGCCTCGAAGGCAACAAGGAAGAGTGGCGGTGAGAGTTTTACCCTCTCCTGTTTTCATTTCCGCGATTTTACCCTGGTGCAATACAATGCCACCAGCCAACTGAACATCATAATGACGCTGACCTAGGACCCTCTTCGCCGCCTCACGACAAACGGCAAATACCTCGCAGAGCATTGAATCAAGGGACTCCCCTTGACTAAATCGATTTTTAAATTCGGATGTTTTCGCGGTGAGCTCGCTATCAGCCAAGCTAGCTGTTTCACTCTCTAACTCATTAATTTTATTAACAAGAGGAAATATCTCCTTCTGGAGCATCCTTTCATTATGAGTGCCAAATAAATTAGTAAGAAACGACATATCATTTCATGGTGTGAAGGTTAAAGATCACAGGTTAAAGAACCCAAGGCATATCGGTGAGTAATAAGAAACGCTTAGGATTTTGTGGCTTACCATTCACCCAAATTTCATAATGAAGGTGAGGGCCTGTGGTTCTACCTGTCACGCCCACAGCAGCAATAGGATCACCGCGCTTAACCTGTTCTCCTGTTTTCACAAACAACTCCGCATTATGACCATACTTTGTCACAATGCCATGATCATGGGCTATCATAAGAAATCGACCAAACCCTGACTTACTTCCTGAGAATATCACCACACCATCAGCTGGGGCGTAAATAGGTGAGCCAACGGGAGCAGCAATATCAATGCCGTAGTGCATCCCTTTTTCTCCGGTGAAAGGTGATATTCTCATGCCATAAGCCGAAGCTATCCAACCCTCAACCGGCTTGCCTACCGGGATAGAAAAAATCAGATGCCGTTTTTGTTTTAAGTTAATCAGTAGGGCCTGCAAAGCACGATTCTGCATACCAGCGAGCTGCTCAACCTCTCCTATTTTTTGCATCAGTGGTTTAAACACAAAATCATCATAAGACAAACCAAGAGCACTTGACGAATCGTAAGACTCACGACCAGCTGCCACTCCCAGAGTTTGCTGAGTTTTAATCATATCCTCATCCTCAGTTAATGGCCCAACCCCCGCCTTCTTTGAGATATCACTCACATGAATCGTAGTTAGGTCCTGCAACATCGACATGTGGTCATCAAGTTTTTTTAACTTCTCTTTCGCCATCTCAAGATGATTTGACACATGCTTTGCCTCCGACTCGAGATGCTCTTTTTCTTTGAGCGCAACCAAATACTCCACTTTCATCTGACGCATCGCCAAATAATCACACACAAAATAAACAGAAGAGCCAACCATCAAACAACTACATACCAAACACACCCTAAGAAACCATTTGGTCAACACGATTTTCTTCATGTCATTAGATGATTGGGAAAACAGCATGACAAGATATTTATCAGCCATAAAAACCTCGATTATAGAGTGAAGACGAACTCCTAACGCCCATCGAAAATTCTACATAATAGAGACTATAATAACTGAAATATTATCTTTTTGCTTATCTTTCTCACCGGAATTTCTGGCCAGGTCAACTAATAAGCCTGTTCTATCCTTTTTATCACTCGCCATCACCCGTGAAATTGTTTCAGCAGATACCTCATTATAAAGACCATCACTACATACTAATAGTTGGTCACCACTCATGAGATCTTGTGAAAACGTGTCGATGCATTCTTGTTTACGATAACCAATCGAGCGAGTAATCACATTTTTCAGAACGTGGTCTTTTGCCGCGCCCTCAGTAATCAACCCTGCCCTAAGCTGCTCCCCCACCAAAGAATGATCGTCGGTAAGCTGATAAAGAAAATTATTTCTTTGGAGATATATCCGAGAATCACCTGCATGGGCACAATAGAGCTTCATTTTATTCATCCAGAGCAAAGAGCAGGTGGTCCCCATTTCTCGCAAGGTTGGATTTTCAATGGATTTTAAATAAATATCACAAGAGGCTTGATTGAGGCTTCTTTCAAAAAATATTTCGATTTCCCTATCTTCTTTGTCATAGGGAAGGGTTTTCTTCGGTATGTTTTTAAAGTGACTCACCACCATTTGAGAGGCAATTTCTCCGCCAGCATGACCACCCATGCCGTCTGCCACCACAAACAGCAGTCTCTCTGAATCATGATAAATTGAGTCCTGATTGTTACGGCGAGATCCTATGTGGGTTGCGCCTTCGGAATACACTTGCATAAATACGTTTCTTTAATTTTCTGTGACTATTCAATCATTAGGATGTTTTCAATTTCCGCCTATCGGCATTAATGATCCGTGACTCGAGTAAGAATCCTACACTCACCGTGTTTGTTTAATTACCGGCTAACCATGAAGCACTCTTTTCGACAAATTTTGCCGTTTGAGTAGCAGCGTGATCAGCATACATTCGATATTGATCTCGACTACCCCAGTATACATGATTTGTTATATACAAAAGAATCGCGATTTTTTTTATCGACTTCGCCTCAAAAAGCGACCCGAGACAATATAGTTCGAGGTTCTCTACCCCAAAGCGCCTGTTGAGACGGATTAACGGTGGAATCAAGAACGGATCTTCAGTAATACTTGGCGAAGTGAAGCAAGGATAAACCGGTAATTCAGCAAAATATTTATCAACAGGCAGGAAGTATGGCATTTCATCACTCACTAGTGCACTCTGTTCTCTCCTCGTTGAAGGAGGAGACCAATATAAGGTTTTTGTGGTAACTAGGGGATCATGATTAAACCTTGCTCTCATAGTATAATCATGACTCATGATGCCACATGTTC
>JAPOQT010000094.1 GCA_026710525.1 Pseudomonadota bacterium | reverse complement strand
TAAAATTAAAATATTATTATAGAAAAGTTTTTTCATTCGCAAAGTCTATGACCGTGACTAGCATGGCTCTATGTCTTAGTGGTTCTTTGATTCTGTTTTCTGGTTGTCAGGATCCTATTATTGAGGAAGAGTCAGGTGGCACAACGGTTATCTATCAAACAGGGGATAATAAAAAAGGTATTGATCTTGATACACACAGTGGGCCATTACCTTCTGGCAGTGTAAAGGTATATTTTGAGTCAGTTGTTAAAAATAATGATGCTAGTCAGGGTGTTGATTTAGTACTGGTAGTTGATAATAGCCACAGTATGGTGACACAAGGTACTAGAGTGAAAGCAGGACACCGGGTAGGGGACATGGAAGCTTATTACAATGGTAATAGCTCGGAGCTGCGCGGCAAGATTAGACAGAGGTATGGTAATGGTTATTTTTATTACGATAATACAGGTAAGGGATACTGGGGAAAGCAAGAGGGAAATCCCAAGTACATTCACTCATCGGCTCATAAACTTGATGAAGTTTTCGATGTTTTAGCTGAGCAAGATGATATCGATCTCAATGTGACCTTAGTTACCGCAGCATCGGATCAGTATGGTTTTTTTAGGAACAACAAATCCCAAGATAAGCTCAACCACAATCATTTTAGTTACCGCCGCATATCTAGCAATTGGTCTAAGAATTTGATCCCTGGACTATGTGTTCCACCCATCAATATGGCCTGGACATCTCAAAGTGATAAAGCTTTTTACAGGTCAAACAATAATGGGGGTTACTATTTCAATACATATCGGTACGATTCTTGGTTAAGTTTGCGTAAGCTTCCACACCAGTATCAGAGTATTGATTACCATGACAACTACTTTGATAGACCTGGAAATATTTACCATAAGAGTCTTATTGGTCCAGGTGGTCATTTTAATAGTAGACTACCCGATGGCAAGTTTAACCATATTAACTGTGTGGTGGAGTCTTTTTCCAGTTTACTAGTTCTTGATCATCTCATTGATCCATCGAAAGAAATTAAAGACAACCTAGAAAATTTCTCAGGACGCAATAAAGTCTTTAGAAACGAGAAGACTTTAAAAATATTTGTTGTGATCTCGGATAGCTTTGCTCCGGGACATGACGATATAGCTAATCCGGTAAGAGCTGTCTTAAAGCATACTGTGAAAAATAGTTTTTGGCAGGGAAAGCGAGGTAAAAAGAAAGGCGATACAGAAGCTCGATTTAAAGAACAAGCGAAAGCAGCTTTTGGTCGCGAGAATGTGAGGTTTTACAGTTTTTCTACGAGGGGCAATGAAAATCTCGGAAAATTCGCCGTGGATGATCCCGGGTATGAGCTCACTCGTCAAACAAGTCAAAGTGGTAAAAAACCTACCTCTTCTACTCTTGAACCAATAGATTGTGGCCGTTATTACGGTAGAGGTTACGAGCGTATTGCTAAATTCTTTCAAGGTGAACAGTTTGATATATGTAGTCATTCATGGGGAAGTCATTTGAGATCTATGTTCAAATTTCAAAAATCAGATTCGCCTGTGAGTGTTAGAGAGTCGTACGAAATAAGACAACTGCAAGGGAAAGTCTTCGATGTGACATTAGTTAAGTTAGGCGAGCGCACCT
>JAPOQT010000093.1 GCA_026710525.1 Pseudomonadota bacterium | reverse complement strand
CTCGAGGGGACACGATTTATGGTGTGACATTTTTAGTGATGGCTCCCGAACACCCTTTAGTCCCTCACGTAACAAATGACGCACAAAAATCGGCCGTTGTGGAATATCAAGACATGGTGGCTTCCCAGTCACTCGCTGAACGCCAGAGACAAAAAACATCTCCGACTGGTGTTTTTACTGGCACCTATGCCTACCACCCCCTAACTCATGAATTACTCCCCATTTGGCTATCAGACTATGTTTTGATCCATTACGGTAAGGGAGCTATTATGGCGGTGCCCGCCGATGATGAAAGAGACAGTCGTTTTGCTGAGTATTTCTCGCTACCCGTAAAAGAGGACCATAAACAAGGCACACCTCTTGAATCATTAGATCAAAAACAAGGCATCAAATACGTTGAAAAACTTTTAGCTAAGTGTGGACGGGGTTACTCCGAGGTTTCTTATCGCATCAGAGATGCTATTTTCTCCAGGCAGCGCTATTGGGGAGAGCCTATTCCTATTTATTATCAAGATGGTGTTGCGGTGCCCTTTAAGTCTGCAGATCTTCCTTTAGAATTACCGAAAATGGCAAAATATGAGCCGAGCAGTGGTGAGCCACCACTCGCCAAGGTGGCTAGTTGGCAAACCGAAGACGGCTACCCTATTGAATCATCAACCATGCCTGGATTTGCTGGATCATCGGGTTATTATCTGAGATACATGGACCCTCACAATGGTGAACAATTAGCATCACCGGAAGCCTTGAATTACTGGCAAGACGTTGATATTTATATCGGAGGCGCTGAACACGCCACAGGCCATTTAATTTATGCTCGTTTCTGGAATATGTTTCTTTACGATCTTGGAGTGAGCCCTGTACCTGAGCCGTTTAAAAAATTAATTAATCAAGGCATGATCCTTGGAGAATCCCAATATATTTATCGTATCAAAGGCACCAAAAAATTTGTTTCCTATGGCCTGAAAGGCACCTATGACACCCAAAGAATTCCTGTGAATATTCAATTAGCAGAAAATGGCGTCTTAAATACTGATGCCTTTCGGTCTTGGCGTCCAGAGTTTGCCGATGCTGAATTTATTCTCGAATCAGGCAAGTTTTACTGCGACACGGTGGTGGAGAAAATGTCGAAATCACTGTTTAACACGGTGACACCTGATGAAATTATCTTCTCTTACGGCGCTGATACTTTAAGACTCTATGAAATGTTTCTTGGCCCTATTGATCAAACTAAACCTTGGTCACTCACTAAGATTACTGGAGTTCACAGATTTTTAAAGAGATTCTGGAGGCTTTTTTTCACTGATAATAAATTTTCTGTGAGTGATGATCCCCTTAACCTCGATGAGCTAAAACTGCTTCATACGACGGTGAAAAACGTTGTCGAAAATACTGCCGAAATGCGCTTTAATGTGGCTATTTCTCATTTTATGGAAGCGACCAATGAGCTCACAAAATCCAGGCAGCAAAAAAAAGCTATGTTAGAGCCACTGGTTATTTTGCTCGCTCCTTTTTGTCCACATATATGTGAAGAGCTCTATCAATTACTGGGTGGTGAACCCTCCATATTCCGTCACGGTAAGATACCAGCCTATGATCCTCAGTATACTAAACAAGACCTGGTTGAATTACCTGTAGCTATAGGTGGCAAGGTTAAATTTAAGATTCATGTTCCACCCGCAGCTTCTGATCATGATATTGAACAGGAGGTGCGTAGTCATCCTATGTTTAACAAAATAATGACGGGTAAAAATATTAAAAAATGGATTATTCGTCGTGGTAAAATCGTCAACCTTGTTGTGACTTCTCCTTGACAAACATCTTGATTTTTGCTATAGATCAAATGAGTAACCTTGATCGTAGGTCAGGGTTTTTTTGATGACCTTTATGATTCTTGAGTTACTCTCGACACTTTCTCACACCATAGCTTATTTAAGCCACCAACTGACAAAGCGAACAGTGCCACTCAAAAGTCACATAAGATCAATCATAACAAACGATAAAATAGGTATTATTTTGATAAGGGGATCATAACATGACACTTCATAATTCACTTTTACTCTTACGGATGTCTTTTATACTTGGATTCATGGCTGTTTTTCCTGGCTGTGGCGAATTAGATACGTTACGTGATGCCGCAGAGAGTACCAAAGAAATGAATAAGAAAATGGATGAAATCCTGGCCGAGGTACAAAGATCTAATGACACAACAGAAAGTATGTCAGAGAAGATGGATACTGTTGAGGAAAATATGGAGGTTATGAAGAAGAGAGTCGATCAAGTGTCAGGGAAAATGGGTGTCATCGATGACAACATGAAAACCACGGTTGGTTATATGAAGAGTATGGATAGCCATATGGTCGGCATGACCGGCGTTATTGGTCATTTACACAACTTAATGATAACTATGGACTCAAACATGAAGCACATAGTCACCACCATGGATACTTACCTGCCATTTACTCGCCAATTTTTTGCTAAAGTTTCTCGGGATTTAGCATGGTCAAAGCTGGTGAATGAACAGCGTAAAATCGAAACAAAGCTACTGGATGCGGCTGTCTATTACTACTCCTTTGAGTTTCAAATGCTTACAGCTGAAGAGTATAATGATCCTCAGAAAATGTCGGAGCAATTTTATGAAGCAACACGGGAATATTTTCGACAAGTTGAGCCACTCATCCGTTTAGCCAAAGGCCATTTGGCTATCGATAGCAAAAATAATGATCGCAATGTTTTATATGCCCTGGGTGCTGCTCTCCATGAATATAACCCGGGGCAGAAAGATCATTATGCCGAGCCAATTACCATGGAGAAACTTCTGAAATACGGATTACTCTCCCACAAGCTTGCTGTTGAACAACAAGCTTCTTTTTCACGGGAAGTTCAAACTTGGCTTAACTCTGCCCTGTTCTTACTCAAATTACGTCATAATTTTATCACCGGAGTGATCTTACAAAAAATCAGCGACCTTGACCAGGTTGCCGGATATCAGTTCAATTTTTCTGAGAAATCTTCCCAGACTCAAAAACTTCTCAGGCCTTGGACCATGGAGTACGCCACTTTGACTAATAACCCGGCACTAGTAGCTGAACTATCGAAATTTATTTTTATGGCCAATGATCTGCGTACATTTTTGTTTTGCTTAGAAGGTGACCCAGACAAAAGTCCTGAAATCGCTCCTTTTTTAGGCTTGATTATGAAAAAACTCGACCTAGAAAGCACAACACCTTTCACCTCGGTATTTCGAGAAAGCACCACTGTTCCTCAAAATGTGGCTGAAGATTTTATTAAGGCTATTTTTGCTCTAAAACAAAGTGTGGCTGGACGCTCTTACAAATTAGAACAATGTCCAGATACTCAAGTAGCCCTTGATAATCTTCGTCTTCCCGCCGTTGATTTAGTTCACTATTAGGCATCATAATCCATGGTAAACTCCTCTTCCCACTCTGTTCTTGTGACTGACCAGTTCCATCCACAAACTTTGGAACAACTGTGTTGTCTACCGAATATTTCTGTGGATAACAAGCCAAGTATATCCCGACAGGAACTCTTAGAGATCATTCCTAAGTATCAAGTCATCCTAACTCGAAGTGGTACCTCTGTCGATCAACAACTCATCGATGCTGGCTCTTCTTTGCAAGTCGTCGCTCGAGGTGGCGTTGGTATTGCCAATATTGATCTTGAGTATGCGACTAAAAAAGGCATTCTCGTTGTTAATGCCCCGGGAGTGAATACCCAATCAGCTGCCGAAATCACCATCGCCCTGCTGCTATCTATGACGAGGAAGCTTCCAGAAGCTCAGACTAACCTAAAACAAGGTGGTTGGGATCGTCATCGTTTTAAGGGTAGCGAACTCAACAACAAAACAATTGGCATCATCGGCTTTGGTCATGTGGGTAGACGAGTTGCTATGATCGCTAGCGGCTTTGGCATGACCGTTGAAGCTTATGACCCTTATATTGCGCCACAGATATTTGATTATGCTAAAGTCACACGTCGCAATAATCTTAATGAATTAACTAGCTCTTGTGACATCTTATCTCCCCATGTTCCTCTCAATGAAGAAACACGAGGCATGATTGGCGAAAAACAACTCATGAGCCTGAAAAAAAGCTCATGGGTACTCAATACAGCAAGGGGTGGTGTTATTTGTGAAGAGTCTTTGATTAAGGTTTTAAATTCTGGTCATTTAAGTGGTGCGGCTATTGATACCTGGGAATCCGAACCTTCACCACGACCAGAGTTAGTTAACCATCCTCTCGTATATGGCACTCCCCATATTGGCGCTGCCACCGAAGAAGCTCAATTACGTGTAGGTCAGAAAATTGTTGCTCAAATTCATAAAGCTTTGAGTGGCGATGTGGTAGATCATCCGGTAAATATTCCGGGAATAGAGTCCACTTTAGGACAGAGTACCTCACCCACTAGAACGTTTATGGTTCTTGCTGAAAAACTTGGCCGTCTGGCGCAACAAATCTTAGAATTTCAACCGTCCATCGTCGAACTTAATTTACCAAAAAATCTATCTGATCCAGAGAAAAATCTCCTGACTATTGCTTTTCAAAAAGGTTATTTATTTCAAGTCAGCCATGAATTTATTAGTTATGCTAATGCTACGGTAAAATTCGCCAATACCGGTCTTTCAATCAACCTGATTTCAGAGGTTGATCAGCCTAATGTTTTTCCATCTTCTTTTGAAGACACCGCTATCACTATTACCTTGAGACATAG
>JAPOQT010000092.1 GCA_026710525.1 Pseudomonadota bacterium | reverse complement strand
TTTTAGTTTACTAAGGGCATTGAGGGCATCAAGAACCCTTTGGTTACGATCAACCTTGAGTGGTTTACCATCTGGTCCGGTGCTTGTTTCAGTAGCTAAATCGAGCAAAAAAACCTTCACCCCTGCATCTGCCAGTAAAGCAGCAATTTGGGCCCCCATAACCCCAGCACCAAGAACGCATACTTCTTTGATGCGAAAAGGTGTTTCTGTAGAACTGCGCAATGATTGATTCAATGGACTCACTCCCAATTGTAAGTTTTTATCTTTTATAGCAACCAAACTTCTGAGGTTAGCTATATCTCATAGTAAGAATAACGATCTTTCAATAAAAATACACACTAAAGAGTCGTCTAAAGTTTTCGCGACGGATCTCTCGTTGCACACCTTAGGCACATAAGAAATATCATGAATATTAGCTCCATTCAACCTTTGTTATGATTTAGATGCCACTAAATTCTGCAGTTCAGTTTGCTTTGGGTTTGCTAAATGCAAAACCCTCGTCGGGAAGGCGAATTGAACGTTTTGATCTTCAGCGGCTTTAATAATACTGAGAAAAAGTTCTTCTCTTACGAGTAACTCTTCTTTCCAATCAGAAACCTGAAGAAAAAAATAAAGTAGCACACCTAACGATGACTCTCTAAATTCAGATAGCACTACATGCTGATCTATTGATTTCTCAGTATTAGGATGATGGGCCAAAATATCTTTCACCTTCTGGATGAAAGCTTGAATATTGGCAGGCGACGTATCATAACAAATATCTAAGGTGGTTTTAATTCTACGAAATTGTCTTTGTCCCATGTTATCGACAACATCTGTCATAATTAAGGCATTCGGTACTGTGATCACAGAATCATAAAACGTCCGAATGCGGGTTGACCGCAGACCTATGTCCATAATCGATCCTTCTTTATCGCCAATAATCACCCAATCACCAATTTTAAATGGTTTATCTAAAAGAATCATCAGAGAGCCAAAAAAGTTACTCGCTGTGTCTTTTGCTGCCAGTGATAGAGCCAAACCAGCAAAACCCAGACCCGCTAAAACAGATGCCACATTAAAACCAAAGTTTTGTAACACAAACAGCGGCCATAGAATTAAAATCGTAATCCGACAAACCCTGACAAAAATTTGAGAAACAGCAGGATCAATCTTGCGCTCATTTGATACCTCTAGACGCTTAATAACACTTGGGATTATGTCTGTGAGCTTATACAAAAAAAGATATAAGGAGAGGGCTATGAAACAATTAATACCATGACGCAAGAATTCAGACAGTCCTTCAGACAGTCCGAGAATCATCACATACACATGGGTAAAGAGTAAGGTTATGAGCACACAGCTCTGATCTTTGATCGTCACAATCAACTGATCATCCCAAGTAAATTTCGTGACCTTGGTGCCGCGCTCAATCAACCGCCAAACAATCTTCACCAAACCGTGAAAAATCAAGACAACTAAGAAGCCAAAGGCAAGGGCACACCACTGCCAAACTTCTTGGTAAGCAAAGGAATAATTAAGCCACTGCATGGATTCAGGAATCATATTTCTGAGTACCGACACCTCAGCTGCCTGGAGATTCTGTGGCATCAAAAAAAGGATGATCATTCCTAAATACCAGCAAAAACTCCTGCCCTGTTTGTTTTTATTTGTCATTTATCACCTAAATCATCATGATTGAACGAAGGATATTATGATCACAAAATCGTGTTAATTTTCACCATATTAGTACTGCGAAGATGATTAATCGGGATACCTGCGGTCATGACGATTCTATCGCCTGTTTCAACAAGTCCTAAACCTTTGAGTAATTCAGGCAGACTCTGGATGAGAGAGTCTGTGTTGTAAAAAATAGGATTTTGAATCCCATATACCCCCCAAGACAGCTGGAGACGTCTCATCACCTCCACCCTCGGACATAATGTGACCACCGGCACTTTTGGTCGCCATCTTGAAATAGCTCTAGCAATTGATCCTGTGAGTGATACACACACAATGACTTTTGCTGCTACTTCTTCTGCTGATTCACATGCGGCCAAGGCGATACCATCTCTGTCGAGTACACTTGATTCAGCGAGATCTCGATCGACTGGATAAGGTAAAAAGTTGCTCTCTGACCTACTTTCAATCCATTTTTCAACTTCACGAATAGTCGCGTCCATGGTAGCCACACTTTCTACAGGGAAATCGCCAGTAGCTACTTCAGCTGATAACATTAAGCAATCAGCACCTTCTAAAACTCCATTAGCAATATCTGATCTTTCGGCAAAAGAGGCACGAGGACTTGAGGTCATAGATTCAAGCATCTGTGTCGCAATAATCACAGGCTTTGATTTTTTCAGACTACTGGCAATAATCTTTCTTTGAAATGTGGGCACTTTTTCAATCCTACCTTCAACACCTAAATCACCCCTTGCGATCATAATGCCATCAGCAACCTCAGCAATATCGTCAATGTTCTCTACGGCACTCATTTTTTCAATTTTAGCAATCACCGGAGTATCAGCACCTAATGCCGACACGACTTTTTGACAGGAAGTCACATCTTCTGGTGTTTGGACAAAAGACAGGGCAATAATATCGACATGATTATTAATACCAAACACCAGATCCTTGGTGTCTTTTTTTGATAAAATTGGTAGAGATAAAATCGAGTCAGGAAAATTCACACCCTTTCGAGACTTGAGCACTCCTCCTTCTTGTACTCTCACTACCACTCGGTCGCCAGTTATCTCTTCAATAACCATAATTAACAGGCCGTCGTCCATCATCACCCTTTGACCAAGCTGAACATCACCGACAAGGTCTTTGTAATCGATGGGAATTTCTGATAGCGATGTTTGCTCGTCACCGTAGGTTAAGGTATACGCGTTATTTGTCACCAGCTCAATCTGACCACCATTCATAAGTGAGCCACAGCGTATTTTTGGTCCTTGTAAATCTTGGAGAATGGATAAATTTTTGCCAGTCATTTTAGCGACTTTACGTATGACTCGAATATTTTCGAGATGGTCTTCATGACTACCATGAGAGAAGTTCAGCCGACAAATATCTAGCCCTGCTTCAACCAGTTGGATCAATACTTTTTCAGACCTAGAAGCTGGGCCAATTGTGCCAATAATTTTACATCGTCGCATATTTTGGGTAAATGGATGCACAGAACATCTCCTTAATTCTCATGGTATTTTGATAACTATACGTTGCTTAACGATACATATCTAGCAGTTGCTTTAGGGTATCACACTTGTTATTCATAACCACCCACCCTCTACGATATAGCTCCTGTGGCTTGTTTGGGAGTTGTGTTTAGCTTTATACCATCACCAAACAGACTGTCCTAAGGTGATAAAGTGACAAGTAGGTGATAAAATGTACAAGCTTGTTGAGCTAACAACATAACAAGGCGCACTTGTTGCTACTGTGTCTCCTCGTCACAATTATTTTTTCTAGAATCATCTACTACTTATACTACTTACGACATACTATGAGAGGATCTAAGGCGATAATGTTTTCAATTTTTTTTCCCAAGCGACAAAACTCCCTATTTTTTTGGCCACTATCAATATTGGCTGCTACTGTGTCATGGCTGAGATCTAACAACAGTCTGGCAGCCACATCACATAGTACCCCGGTTGATTCATTATTACCACCACCACTCGAATCATATCAGGATAGCCACCTAAACACACTGGGTGAAATCCTTCTTGGTCGTATTGCCCACGAACCATTTAATCTTATCGCCACCCTTATTTTTATTTTAGCTATCGTTCATATATTTATCGCCCCTCTCTTTCTTGGTATTGCTAAAAAAATGGAACGACGATTTATCAATAAGTCGTCTAAAGATGAGGTTCATTTTTTTGCTGAGATTCTTCATTTTGTTGGCGAAGTTGAGGTGATTTTTGGTTTATGGGCAGTGGTGCTTGCTGGTGCGATGGCTATTTATTTTACACCCTCTGAGGTGGTCCATTATATGACCTACAAGGTGAACTATACAGAACCTATGTTTATTGTGGTTATTATGTGTTTAGCCGCCACTAAACCAGTTCTTGATTTTACCAGGCTTTGTCTTGGCAGCATTGCTGCTTTATTTGGCTCAACTCCTTTAGCTTGGTGGGCTGTTATTCTCACCGTTGCTCCCATATTGGGATCATTTATTACCGAGCCAGCTGCCATGACCATCGGTGCTTTACTTTTAGGGCGAGAATTTTACCGATGTCAGCCATCTAACAAACTAAAATATGCCACTTTGGGTCTGTTGTTTGTCAATATTTCCGTCGGCGGTACCTTTACTAATTTTGCTGCTCCGCCAGTGCTTATGGTAGCTAAAGCATGGAACTGGAGTACTTTGTTTATGATCGAAAATTTTGCTTGGAAAGCAGGATTGGGTATCTTGCTCTCGAACCTCACTTATTTTCTTATTTTCAAAAAAGAGTTCTCCTCTCTTGGTGTAGATAATAAGGCAGAAATCACCACACTAGTGTCGCCTAATGCGCCTTGGTGGGTCATTAGCTGTCATCTATCTTTTATGGTATGGACTGTGTTTATGGCCCATTATCCAGTGTTTTTTATTGGTGGATTTTTATTCTTTTTGGGTTTTTACAAGGCCACCAGACCATATCAAAAACGGTTAGCACTCCAGGAGTCTTTATTAGTCGGATTTTTCTTAGCAGGACTTGTGATTCACGGTGGTCTTCAGGGTTGGTGGATCCAACCTGTGCTCAGTTCTTTGTCTCAAAACCACCTGATGCTCACATCAATAGCTCTCACGACTCTCAATGATAATGCTGCCATCACTTATCTGGCTAGCCTGATTCCTGATTTTTCCGATGAGCTTAAATATGCGGTAATGGTGGGTGCTTTGAGTGGAGGTGGTCTCACGGTGATTGCTAATGCCCCTAATCCTGCCGGTATTGCTATTCTCTCTAAATATTTTTCCGGACGAATCAACCCGGCTTATCTCTTCCTTGGAGCAATTATACCCACCATATTTATGGGTATCATATTTATGACCTTTAAGCTCTGAGAAACTGAATGTAACATCGATAAAGGAGAGGGTTTTGGGCGCTTATATTCTTCATCCCATGGTTTTTACATAAGTATGATTTGTCGATGAGAACACAGATTAATAGTAGGGTCACACAGCCCTCGACGTAACCTACTAGGGTTAAGCCTCATCATTTATGTGGTCAATGAGATCACTCATAAACCCATGGTGACCGGTTTCATTCACCACATGCAGATAGGGAATAAGGCATGATTTTGGTTTAAAACCAACAGCTAAACCAGCAGCCATAGCCATATCCTGATCATTAGCGCCATCACCAATCATCAAAGTTTTTTCTATGGCTATCTGGTACTTATGACACTGGGCTTTCAAGTAATCCGCCTTTGCCATACTCGTAATAATCGGTGGCTTCAGTTCACCGGTCATTACCCATTTACCACCCTGAGACTGATGGTATTGCCACTCTTCAGTATTAGCACAGAACCCTGACATATGAAGACGCTTAGCATAGGGGGCAGCCATGGTCTTAAGACCACCTGTCACCAGAAAAGATCTCACCCCACGGGAATGCAAATAATCAACAAAGTCTTCGGCACCTTCATGAAAACGGCACTCCGAGGTAACAAGATCAAGTTGTTGTTTAGTGGTACCTTGAAAATACTTAGTTTTTTTGGCGATATTGTCAGCAAAAGATATTTCACCAGCCATCGATTTCGCTGTGATAGCTTCCACTTCATCACGCAACTCTTTGGTTAAAAATCTTGCGGCGAGTTCCACTGACGATTCTGATGAAATTAAAGTACCGTCCATGTCAAAAAAAGCGAGCTCAAACCCAAACTGATCCTTGCTAACCACGGCCCAAGATTGTCCTGGAATATACTCGGAGCGAAAGTTATCTAAGATAGATGAGGCATTGCGCTTATCAACACTCCCAAAGTAAACCCTAACGGAACTTCGAGGGAAGTTTATTTCTTGAACTTGCTTAAGTAGGCGATCACCTAGACGACTCAATCTCTCATGCTGGGTTGAATAGATATAGCTGTTAAACTCACCACTGTCTCCTCAACCCAACATGGAATTTTAACCCCCAGAAACCCTATTCACAAACGAATTAAAGATTCTAAGTAGCCCCCACTGTGTCTTCTGAACTGTTGTTGACGCTAATCGTCTTCTCAGATGAAACCTCTTTTTTCTGAGGCTGAGTCATAACAAACATGTTGTGAAGCAAAGCCTTCAACTGATGATTAATTAAACACTTAGGCGCCCAAAAAATCTTCGAAAGCTGGGTTGTGAGATCTAATTGAGGATCAACCTTTGATACTTCATGACTGAATAAGCGACGAGGACAAAGTAACTCAGCAGTAAACAGAAATTTTTCATACTCAATAGTTTCGTCAAAAAACTCACCTAATTCAGGAAAACGAATTCTCTCAACATCAAGAACAATCCGAGCAAGGTCCTTCGTCATCGCCAGTCTGGTTTGTGGCGAGAGTTCACCATTTTTGTATTGAATTTTATAATTCGTTGATTTCACACGTAAGATTCGAGTGAGTTTGTCAAGAACGTCGGTTTGCTGAATCGAAACAAATGGGAAAAATCTCAGAACCTCAGGAAGATAAAGAGGCGGCGTGGTAAACTTAGCGTCTCGCTGCAGTTTATCAACAAATGCAAGGACTTTCTTATTTGCCGTCAAAAGCTTACGTCTTGGTACCTTAGCAACCATCTCTGAAATATCTAATATATTTTGAGTCTCCATGTACTCAAAGTAGGCCTCTTCGAAGCCAAGGCGACCGGTTGCTAGATCATAGACAAGGGACATTTCTACTTCTAGGTAATCAGCAATACTATTAAGATCGTTAATGGACTTAACATTTTTAAAGCCCCTTTTCCAGTGCGAACAGTCTGAAGGTTTAAAATCGAGTATTTCCCCAATATCCTTGTTGTGTACCCTTTCGTTTCTTTGGAAAGACATCACACGTTGGACAAACTTAAATAAGTTCACCGAGTTAGGATATTTATACTTTTCAACCGGTACTCTTTTCATAACTATCTTCTCCTAGTAAACATTAATCTACTTATATCAAACAACATCAATCACCTTATTTGATTTTGATCGAAGACACTCCAACCAAACCAAGGACAATACGTTTTAATACACTTAATAAAAAATTGCAACTTTTTAGAACCAAACCTTCTGCAAACAACCGAAGAAAAATATATTATACTTTTCTTATCATCATGTAGTCAAGTAGATAATGGCGGATTTTTTTTAATTTTTTTTTCATCCTTTTTTTTCTCATTAGGCCAGATAATTTTTCCGGCTGTTGGTATCTGAAATAAAGCACAGAATCCGTACATCACAAGAAGTAAAGCATAAGCAAAAACGAAATTCATCAGCCAACCAAATCCAGTATACGACAGGAGAAAGTCCTGGGGTGATAGCCCACCGACCTTCGTTAGCACGCCACAGAAAGCAATAACATTAAAAAGGATAAAGGCGCAAGTGATATCTACAAAGTGCCTCATCAGCCATAAGAATGTTTTGTTAGGATACGACTGGTTATTAGGTTGGCTTTGATGATCAAATACACTAAAGCTACCAGCAGTAACTTTCTTTGGAATCAAACCTATTTTTTGCTCTTGATGCTCTAACTCAGGGGAAGATGATCGAGTGCCTACCCACTTTGTCAAAAAAGAAATCGAAGGTAACACGTAACGAGTTGTCGTGTGACCTATCCATCTGGTCAAGGGGAATATCATGGCGCCTAATTGTTGTATTTTACCGCCACTCATTATAGCCGGCAATGTGTTACCTTGGCTACCTTCGAGATTCAGGGAATGGTCTTTTGGGTCGTGGTAAGCTGTGGTAGTGAGAGGGTCATGGGCCTTGTCTGACAGAATAGTCTCATTATCATGGATCACCGGTAATGAGTCACTCACCTGGATCTTGTCTGATACTGGTTGCAGGTGACCAAGGCCAATACCACTAGACAAAGCGCAGAAATCACGAGGATCAAAAACATTATCGTTCATTGATCGCCTATGTTGTTTGGCCGCTTGATTCTCGGTATTAATTTTAATTTCGTGGGGTAGGATCTTGGGGTGCGCAACAGAAGATGTTACCGATTCGGAAAAACTACTTGGCATAATAGGTTTGTCCTAACTAACTTTAAACAACCTTTCCTGCCATCAAGATTATCATATGATCTGCTACAATAACCATATAAATTTTCAATTATTTTACCCTCAGTAGCTTCATCCGTCAAGGAGACATCAATGACGACAGAAAAAAAACATCCTGCCCTCACAGAGCAAATCTCCGCAAACAAGTTGTATGTGAGAAACTCTTTATCAGGCAAAAAAGAGCTTTTTCAGCCAAGAAACTTTCCCAAAGTCACCATGTACGCTTGTGGCGTGACCACCTATGACCATTGCCACATTGGTCATGCTCTCCAGGCACTCACTTTTCAGATGATTAAAAAATACCTCGAATATCTCGGTTACCAGGTGACCTATGTCCGCAATTACACCGACGTCGATGATAAAATTATCAAACGAGCTGCTGAGCTTGGGCTCAAGCCTTTAGAGCTAGCTTCTCAAATGATTGAAGCTAGTCAGCTGGACTTCGAGAAGTTGGGTATTCATCCTGCTGATCACGAGCCGAAAGTATCAGAGATGATTCCTGAAATTATCTCAATGATCGAAAAGCTTATTGCTCGAGGCCATGCTTACGCTACCCCTGAAGGTCACGTTTACTACTCACTAAAAACCAAGCCTGATTACGGCAAGCTATCTCATCGTAACCCAGATGATATGAGGCACGAGACAAGAGATGTGGAGACGGGTGGTAAAAAACAACCCCTTGATTTTGCCCTCTGGAAACACGAAGAGATGCCTGACTCTTCCTGGGATAGTCCTTGGGGAAAAGGTAGACCTGGCTGGCATATTGAATGCTCTGCTATGATCAAAGCGATTCTTGGTGATCGTATCGATATTCACGGCGGTGGTAGAGATCTCATTTTTCCTCATCATGAAAACGAAATCGCCCAATCAGAATGTTTTTGTCCATCACCATGGGTTAAATATTGGCTCCACTCAGGATTACTCACCATTGACCAACAAAAAATGTCAAAATCTTTGGGTAATCATATCTCTATTCAAGAATTTTTACATAAAAGACCAGCCGAAGTTCTCAAATTTTGCTTGCTCCAGCATCATTACCGGCAAGATGTGAATTTTTCAGAAAATGTTTTTAACCGCGGAGAAAAACTTCTCATCTATTATTATCAAATCAAAAAAGACTTGTATCAGATTAAGAAAAATCATCAAATAAGCCATCATCAGGCCCAACCTGCTGAATTTACTCCTGAGAACCTTGAAAATGTTTTTTGCCGGGCAATGAATGATGACTTTAATACGGTGGTACTACTCTCTGATCTCCATCGTTTGTTTAAACAAACTCAGAAGTTACTGAAAAACATTCATAACCAGAACAGTCCTGACAATCGGACCATAAAAGCGGTACTCAATTTTCTAGAATTCTTGGACAAAATCTCTGATGTTACCGGTATCCTACGTGAAGATCCCCATCAGTTTATCACTGAAGCTAAAGCCAGATTTCTTGTTTCCCAGGGTATTAAAGAAGACTGGTTGCACAACAAAATTGAACAAAGACAGATGGCCAGACTGAATCAAGACTGGCAAAAGGCAGATTTCATTCGAGATGAACTAGACGCTCATGGTATTGAGATTCAAGATACATCAAGTTCTTCTGAATGGACCGTTCGCCTTGATTAGTCACCTAAAACGGTAAGCTATCCTGTTCATTTACCCCCTCTGAAGCGGGATCATCATAGATCACTGGGAGCTTTTCAGCTTCAGCATCAGCCCTATGACGGGTAGTTGCTGTCTCATTAGTAGTATTAATATTACCATATGGGCCATCAGTCGGAGGAGCTGTCTTCGGCATAGGAAAACCACCGCCATTATCTGGAGCAGATGAATATTGGGAAGGTTGTGAAGTACCATTATATTGCTTCGCTCCTAGGAACTGAACATTGTTCGCAATAATATCTGTTGAGTATTTTTTTTGCCCTGCCTGATCTTCCCATGAGCTAGTGCGTAACCTACCTTCGTAATAAGCAAGACTTCCTTTACTGAGATATTTAGATATATTCTCTGCTTGACGACCAAAAACAGTGATTCGATGCCACTCTGTGTGCTCTTGTTTCTCTGTGCCTTGACCCCTATATTCGGTAGTGGCCACAGAAAGGGAACAGACCGGAGTTTGGTTTTGGGTATACCGCAACTCTGGATCTTTACCAAGTCTGCCAATAATCGTAACTTTGTTTAATGAAGCCATAATTTTTCCTTTCGTCTCCTGAAATAATTGTTCTAATTGAACTATGCTAGTTACACTCGTTACCTAATATGTGTGTGATCATGACATATTCTGATCCACAGAACAAATGACATTTTCACTTTCCCTCTCACTCTTGCTCACTTAAAATGACGATATTAAACCTTTGATTGCTAGCATTATTTGGCACCTACCAGTAAGTCGTTTAACATATTAGTTTTTCAAAGAAAAGAAGTTTTTTAGTTACCCCCCTGACAAATCAATTTGCCACCACGTCACATGGGTTCACATGCAGTGACGATGAAAAAAAAATATATTTGCAAGTGAAATTATGGTTTGTTTATCACAATTCATTTGAGTCAATATCAAATCATGGCGATTGACTTCCCACTGACATTGTGCCATAATCCGAGGGCGGGTAGAACCCTATATTTTTCTAGTTATCATCCTTCATTATCTTTTATTTAGCTATGACATATACATTTATGATTTCAAGATCTTACTGGCTATTTTATTTGTTTGTCTTCATAGGTATCGTGGCCATGAATTATGGTTGCTCAGAAGAAAAAGAACGCTACGTTCCCCTTGGCAATAAGATTTCACAACCTTCAGCTATCGCCACAGATGGTGAGTGGTTTTATGTGGTTAATTCAGATATTGAGCGGCGCCACAATGCTGGGTCAATTGTGACAATTAATCAAAAAGGTGAAAAAAAAGGGGTTATCTTAACACCTAGACTAGGTCGTTTTATTGTGGTGAGGAAGCCTTATATCATTGTCGGTTATAGTTCAACAGATCAATACAAAACCGCCCCTCAAATAAGAATATACGATGCACGGAACCCTACACGCCTAAAGCTGTATCAGACATTTTCCATGGATTGCACCCCTATTAACGCAGTGGCTCCAGAAAAATATAATTATTTTGCGGTCAGTTGTGAGTATGGTGAAATTTATGTTGGCTATTTTCGAGCCGCCAGTCAAAAATCTTTAGCAGATATCAGTTTGCGTTACGTAAGAAACTACGGACCCCATGCTCGACGGGCTTTATTTATTGATAAAAACCACCACCATCTCTACTCCTTTGCCACTGATTGGCAGCGAAGTGATTTTAGCGACCGTGTTTTACTTGATGCCACATCATCTTTCTTAGAGCCTGTTGAGGACCCTGTCAAAGGTCCGGTCGATTTTTCTGGGACAGATTCCACAGAACTAAGGGCTCAGAGCTATCAACTCAGTGAGCCCAACGAGGTCCCTGATGATTGGGAAGGTCCATCCCTCTTAAACGAATCAGAAAAACATACCCGGCGCAGCGAGTATCAGTTTGCGGTCCTCGACTTGAGCAAACTAGCAAAAGAGCAATTTGCCTTTGCAGGCACATTATCATCAAAATCCCAATCTGAATTTAGATGGTTATACTTTCGTACTAGTGACTCCCAAGTGAAGGTACCTAAAGCCCATAAATACTACCGATCAAATTTTTGGCAAATTACCAATGTGCCTGGCTCCACATCTAGCTTTTTTATTTCACAAAGAGGTCAGCAATCAAAAACAGTTAACCCTGATAGCAATGCTATTTATCTCTTCGAACTCATCGGCTCTCCTGCTCCTAGTACTGATGGTAAAATACCAAAAACATCATCTTTCTTACGGGTGACTAAATCTTGGGGGCACCCTCATCATCGTCGTCTTCGTGCTCGGCGAACGATCAGCAACCAACGTGACAGAACTTATCTCAATTCAACCATTAGATTTACCGGTAATTTTATCAGAGGTGTGGCCCACGGTCGCCCTTACTTTCTCATTAACGACTTTCGTGATCCCGCCATGTTTGCCGATCAACCTTATTATTCACTCACTCTATCAGCCCTGGTTAACAACAGGAGTGATAAGAATATTCATGATCTCCTTGTCTTCACCGACAGAGGGCGTAGCTACTTCGCTATCGCTGCTACTCATAGCGTGGCACTTGCCGGCACTTTTTTTAACCGTATGGTATCGTTGTTTTCAATTACCCCTGATTTTCAACTGAAACATATCAAAGATATTCACTAAAATTTACCCGTTGTTATTTTGACCTAACTATGGAATAATGACAGGCGTTCTCTGTGGTCGCTCCACAATGTCATCATGACTTCCTGTAAGACTTTTGACTAACACATCCCAACTTTAGTATAGAGAGTATAAAAACCGAGATGATTTTTCATGTTAGATTAATGAAATAGTGATATAATGGGCTCATAGCTCAGCTGGTAGAGCAGCACACTTTTAATGTGCGGGTCCCTGGTTCGAATCCAGGTGAGCTCACCATCTTTTTGATATACTAGAATCAAAAACCATGGTGACACTTTTTATCATATGATTTCTAACCTTTAAGTAAATGTTGGCTCATCCGCCAGCTACTTGTCCAACTCATAAAAAATTAATTTCTACCCAGGGGTCTGGGGTTTTGCTAACCAAAGCATCATAGGTAAAAATGTTGATTTATATGTCCCTATCGTCTAGTCTGGCCCAGGACACCGCCCTTTCACGGCGGCAACGGGGGTTCGAATCCCCCTGGGGACGCCACTTTTTTAGTCATTCATGCCCAACAAGGACTTGCGAAAACATGATATGATGATAGGGAGGTCTTCGTCTTTTACTATGCTAGTTTTTAATTGAGCCTTCTATGAGGTAGGCGAATAATTTTTTTAGCGCTATTTAGGAATAATAGTCATATAATAATTTCTGTGGAAGATGGTTAAAGTATCTGCTGATCGTCCCGAAATATACTAATGTACTATAAAGTCAGGACTCTGAATTATCGTAACCATTCCTTGCCATTCCTCAAGTAGTCTAAATTAAACCATTGTGTTGATACGTATGCTTTTATATTTGTTAGCTTTTTTAACAACTTTGTTTATATCAACCCGTCTCGTCATCATATGAGAATTCATGAACACTTAAAGCTATTAGCTTCGTAGGAGAATATACGAGAGAGTGATATTCACTCTCCATAAATTAGAATAGCTAAACGAGACTCTTTTGGCATCAACCGTATTCCATAAGTTTATATGTGTTATATGACATCCATGATTTATCATAGTTAGGTTACCGTTTTATGCGTGAATTATCAGAAAAAGACTATCAGAGTATGCACGGTCAAGTTTCTATTAAGTCGATGTATGAAAAAAAGAAAGGTAAAGAAGTGTCTTTGGACCACTTTCTTTTTACTTGCCACGACACATCAAAACAACTCAGTGAGCTTACTCACCGCAACCAGGAAAAACATTTTTGGCCTGGATTTGAGCAAGACTTATCTGATCTTTCTTTGGAGGAAATTATCCACCAAATGTTAGATTGGTATAAGAAGAAGTATCCTGCCCTTGATTTTAAAGGGGTGATGGATATTGGCAAAATGGCTCATGTCGCTAAGAGCCTTGCTCTTTTTGAAAGAGATTTTAAAGCTCTCGTTAAAATAAAAACAGGAGAGCACCTGGAAGATCATCTTTTAGATCAGCATGAATTAGCGCCACCCTGGACCTACCTCAAAGAACATTTGAATAATTCCTTTTCCCGATTAGGGGATAAAATATGGACTTATTTTACCTGGGTCTATGGTATTTCACCGCCCACCGAATTAGTGCCAATCTCTGACATTCCTCCCGTGAGTCGTTTTCGCTATCAAAACCATCAAGATAATAGGGATAGGAATCATAATAACAATAACAACCGCCACAACAAGCTATCTTCCCACCCCAATCACATTTTTCCACCAACTCAGAAAAACCGAAGTCGCCCCCTTAAAAAACCTAATGATTCTTTTAATCAAAATCAAACAAACGGTGCGTCCCCTAAAAAACGTCATAAAAAACCGTTCCAACAGTCGGGTGAAAAAAATCGGAAAAAGGAAGTGCTAGCTCTCGTTGATGAAGCTATTGAGGAACTCCAAACGAATAATCTCCCTGAAATTCTGTTAACTCCCCAAAACAGTTTTTACCGACGAATACAACACAAATACATTATGGACCGTGGTTTTATCAGTAAATCACATGGCAAAGAACAGAAGCGTGCTGTGAAAATCCTGGCTCGAAAAACTTAATGGAAAAAATATGAATGTTTTTCTACTTAAATTATGAAACAGAAATATGTTATACGTTAGGTCACAGAGATCTGTCTCTGTGACTCTAGGAAACCTTTATTAGTTAGGAGAGTTAATTATGGCACATAAAAAAGCTGGTGGCAGTACTAGAAACGGTCGTAACTCAAACCCTCAATATCGAGGTGTTAAAGCTTATGGCGGCACGGCTGTAACAGCAGGTAGCATTCTTATTAGACAAGTGGGCTCCTCGTTTCTGGCTGGGAAAAATGTTGGCACTGGTAAAGATTACACCCTCTTTGCTCTGCAGAATGGCGCTGTACAATTCTCATCTCTTGGTCGAGGATCTCGACGTAAGAAATTTGTCCATATTTTACCTACTGGTGTACCTGGAACATAAAAAAGGGAATTATCCCTTTAGTTACCCAAAACCCTTGACTTGTATATACAAATCAAGTAGTATTATACCATGTTAAGGAGGTCAAATGATGGCTAAGCCAAAGAGAGAAAAAATCAGTCTTTACAAATTATTGCAGATGTTCCCCGATGAGCAAGCCGCCGAGAAATTCTTTGAGAATGAGCGGTGGGGGAAGATAGGCAGGTATTGCCCGCACTGCGGAAGTATGCGGACTGTCGAGAGGAAAAACAGGAAACCGCAACCGTATCGCTGTAAAGATTGTCGTAAAGACTTCAGTATCAAAAACGGCTCTGTCATGTGGCGGTCAAAAATACCGCTTCATAAGTGGCTTATGGCGATGTATCTCCTTTCGACTTCTCTCAAAGGTGTCTCTAGTCGCAAACTAGCAAGCGACCTCGGGATAAAGCAATCTCATGCGTGGGCGCTTGCTCATAAAATTCGTTCGGCAATGGAACAGGGAAACGGATTTTTCACAACTCCAGTAGAAGCAGACGAAACTTACATAGGCGGGCTTGAAAAAAACAAAAACGCCGACAAAAAAAAAAATGACGGGGGGGGGAGAAAAAACAGGAAAGG
>JAPOQT010000091.1 GCA_026710525.1 Pseudomonadota bacterium | reverse complement strand
TTAATACTTTTAAAGCCACCTGACCTTTCGCATTATAAATCTTCTTGCCAGGCCAAGTATTCAACCATTTAGGGTTATCAATTTCACCACCAAGACCTGGCGTTTCAGCATGGGAATAAAAACTCAAACCGAGAACATCAAAAGATTCAGGATCAAGAGCCATAAAACCTTTCATGGTGGACCACAGTCCTTTACCTCGCACAGGGAGAATAACCCTGTTTATCTTCGGTGAATTTTCATCATCACTACGTAAAAAATAGACCTCTGATACCGCAGATCGTCTTTTGATCCGAGCCAAGTCCTTGCTTGGATCAATGGGTTGAGAAAATTCAGGATTCTTAGCCGCATCCACAGAATCAAACTGGGGATCCTTCGGAGCATCCACATATTCCCCTGTCTCAAGAGTAAAATATCTTAGTTCGATTCTTTGTTCAAACAGTTGATTCACTTGGCTACCTTTCACCTGAAAACCAGCAGCTTTGAGAACATTAGCTCTTTTAAATATCAGCATGTTCTGCTCTTGTTTGTCCTTTAAAAAAATCACAGTAGAACTCACTAACAGTGAGCACACCGCACTTAAAATCAAAGCCACAAGAAAGGTTTGTCGGGTGGTTATCCTAGGAGGTAGGGCCATGACGAGCAATCCTCCTTTTAATGTTAGATCGGATAACAAAGTAATCGATTAGGGGAGCGAACGAATTCGCAAACAAAATCGCCAACATGGTACCTTCTGGATATGCTGGATTTAACACCCTCACCAAAGCGACCATAATACCTATTAAAAAACCATAATATAATTTACCCGTGGCCGTAAATGACGCTGACACCGGATCAGTGGCCATAAACACCAAACCAAAAGCATAGCCACCCAAAACAAGATGCCAGTGAAATGGCACCGCAAGGAATGGATTACTTGTCGGATCACCAAAAACATTAAATAAGGTAATACAAGTTGCTGTGCCTAGGACCATCGATACCATAATCCTCAGGGAACCAATCCCCATAGCCACCAAAAGAACCGCACCAAGCAAACAGCCTAGTGTGGATGTTTCACCCATTGAACCAGGGATAAAACCTAAAAATGATTGCCACCAGTTATAGTTTTGCGCGAGTCCAGCCAAACCTGACTCTGAAGCCACAGACAAACCTGTGGCTTTCGTATAACCATCCACCGCCACCCAAACACTGTTACCAGAAATATCTGCTGGATAAGCAAAAAATAGAAAGGCTCGACCAGTAAGTGCCGGGTTAAGAAAGTTCCTACCAGTACCACCAAATATCTCTTTACCAATGACGACACCAAAAATAATACCAAGGGCCACCTGCCATAGGGGAGTATCAGGGGGTAACGTTAAGGGGTAGAGCATACCCGTCACCAGGAAGCCTTCGTTAATCTCATGTTTCCTCAAAGTAGCAAAGAGGACCTCCATCAGACCACCGGCTATCTGGGTGACCACAAAAATAGGGACAAAGTACAGCATCCCATGGACAAAGTTATCCAAAAATGAATGGGGATTATAACCAAGACCTAAAAACTCAAGAATCGCTCCGCGCCAAAATGATTCAGAACGTTCTAATCCCATTTGAGCTAAGGCTCTATTAGCCTGAAGACCTGTGTTGTATTGGGCCATGAGAATCACAGGCTGTAGGGCAATAATGACCGAAAACATGAGCCGTTTTAAATCAATGGCATCACGAACATGAGCCGTGGTTCGAGTAACCGAATCCGGAGCATATAAAAATGTATCCAGAGCTTCATAGAGAGGATAAGCCTTTGACAACTTGCCTTCTTTAAAATGAGGCTCTAGACGATCTAAAAATTGGCGCAATTTTTGGATCATCGGTTAACCGTTTTTTTCAATAAGTTCAAGATTTTCCCTAAGAATAGGACCATATTCATATTTCCCTGGGCAAACAAATGTCGCCAGGGCTAAATCTGCTTCATCTAACTCCAAAACCCCCAGTGCCTGAGCTCTTTCCGTATCCTTGGCGATTAATGCGCGAAGTAAATAAGTACCGAGAATATCAAGGGGCATAACTTTTTCATAAAGACCAATAGGAACCATTGATCTTCTCGAACCTTGGGTGTTGGTGGTCATAGGAAATAAATAACCAGGAATAAATTTACCCAAATAGGTACCTAAAACAGAAAATTTGTGAAATCCAGGAGATAGCCAACCCTTGGTGAGAAAGAAATCTCGGGTTTTACCTTCATGTATCAGTGTCACTTGATATGACCACCGAGACAAAAAGTTGACAGGTACCTGGGACGTTCGACCACCTAAAACAGAACCAGAAATCACCCGGATGTCTGTTTTTGGTGATTCAGACTCAGGGTTTTGCTGTTTAAATTCCTTGTTAGGCAAAATATCATCTAGTGATGCCCCCTGACACGTTTGTAACACCCTCGGTTGGTTGCTGGCAGGACCAGATAACGCAACGTATCTTGTATGCCAAAGAATTCCTTGATCAAAGAGATAACCAAGAGCCACCACATCCTGATAGCCAATATGCCAGTTCACTTGATCAATATTCACCGGTTTTAAATAATGCATATGGGTGCCGACGAGTCCCGATGGATGCTTACCACTCCAAACTTCGGTGGTCACAAACTCTAAATCATCACCAGGAATATTTTGATTCTCACCCTTATTAAGAAAAATATTTCTGCGAGTTAAAGCGTGAATCACCTTTAAACCAACATAAAAAGCATGTGAGTGTAGATCAATAATCAGTCCTGGATTCATAGCGAGTGGCTGAGAATCATGAGTGGAGACAAAAACCGCTTCTGGTCTTGCATCTAAAGACGGAGTTTTGGAAAATGGTCGAGTCCGAAAAGCAGGCCATAACCCTGACTTAACCACCCGCTCTTTCACTAATTTCTCGTGACTATTCAGCAACAGATTTTCTGCGGGATAAGGTTCAAAAAGTGGTGTTTTTTGATCCTGACGATTCTGCTCGATATCGACTTTAATCACACATGACAGAAAGCGTCTTTTCTCGCCACGATGGATATCAATGACAACCCCTGAAGCAGGTGCTGTGTGAATAACACCAGGATTTTTTTTATCTTCAAACAAGGGAGCACCGCGGCGAACCTGAGTACCTTTTTCCACCAACATTGTCGGCTTTAAGCCATGAAAGTCACATCCCAACACAGCAACATGCTGAGGATCAGGGGCAAGATCAATCTCTGGTTTTGGCTGTCCTAAAATAGGAATATCAAGACCACGAGTAATATGCATAAGATTCATCCAACCAAAGACTGACCATTATCCTAGACAGGTGCTAGCTAGGGATGTCATAAAAATAACCCACTATCCTGGTTTAGACAAGCACCTAAGAGAGTGAGCTCATACAACAAAATTACCGCTGTATCCTACCATCAAAATGATAAAAAAACAAGCCACAAAAAAAGAACAGGAATCTATTTTTTCAACACGTCACCACCTAGGCATCGTCATTAAGCCATGAATTTTTTAAAAGTCCTGTCAGGAACAAATATAACAGGTGACACATTGCTTTTTATTCATGATAACGGTAAACTAAGTCATCTAAGTAACCCTATTTGATCTGTTTCATATCACTCATGAGGTAATAATGATTTACTCACAACCAACTTTGATGGCATGGCTAACTAACAACAAAGAAAAAGCCATCTGCTTTTGTGTTGTTCTCGTCACTTATTTTATCAGTACCGAGAATCTCTATGGTCTTGTTGGCGGTGGTCTCCAACTAGGCTATTCTCATCAAGTCACAGTTGAGCCCCAGAGTGATCAGTTATCACATATGAAAAATCAAGTGTACAGCATGGATTTTATTCAGTTACGCGTCCATGCCAGCCCACCCATTCCCATACCTTTTACTGATATTGCTTTCGGAGTGGTTGGTAGTTATGAAAATTACCACTTACAGTGGCCAGCCTTTTCTGCCACCACAAATAAGGGTGATCCGCTCACAGGAAGACTTGAAAAACTAGATGGCTACTTTGTTGGCCCAGAAATCAGTATCTCAAGCTCGTTTCCTGGAATACCTCTGGGGCCAATTGTTCGCGGTCACTATGCCTTCGCTCGCCTGAATCAAGCCGCCTCTTTACAAGACAAAAACAATACTTGGCAAGATATTAATATCCCCCTTGATGGCAGAGGATTTCGTTATGCCGTTGGTATTCATTATTCCCCCATGCCATTTTTGTCTCTCTTTGCTGAATATGAGTGGAGTCAGGATACCATCAGCTTATCTCAATCAATTAAGGAGGAATCTTCTGGGAATCAAGATAGTTACCGAGTCTCAGACAACGTAAATATATCTCATATTAAATTTGACCTAAAAAGAAGAGGTTTTGCCTTCGGAGTTAAAGCAGGAATTTAAATCATGTTATTACCGATAGTTAGAAATATCCCTAACCACTTGTCATCAATAAGTATTTCCCAAGATAAGTCACCTGCTTCGCCATCATTCCTTGAGAGCTCCTTCTTGTCAAAAATTGAGAACCTGTGTTTTTTGTTAATCTTTTGACCAAATAAGACGAAAATGGTAGCGGTAAGTCTTAGGCTCATCACGACGATCAAAAGGTTCAAACTTTGACACAGTTTCTTTGTAAGATCATGCAGAAAATTATTAAAACGACTGACAACAGGGCAACGTCAACCGTCAGATATATGACTGTCTTATGGCTGAAAACATCAGCCTATTTCTTGGTCTATTTATTAATTGGTTGTGGGGTAATACTGTCGTGTAAAAATAATCATAATCAAGATTTAAGAAAATTAGTCGGACAGTGTGATCCGGAAAACAACTCGGTAGATGATTGTCTTTTTGATCAAGAATTAGCCCAAGGCCAAAGTAAACTCTTCGAGGGCGTTAGAGCTTGCACCGATGAGAAAGGTAATATTGTGAGTGTTGATGGCAAACAGACAATTGCCTCAAGTGACTCAGAAAAAACAATATTTCTACGCTGTCTCTTTCTTGGTGGCAATTTGAATAACTGCGTTCAACATAATAACTGCCAGGTCATCATGAACTACGAAACTTGCGAATCAGAGCTCAGTATTCTCAAAGAGACCTACCCTGAAATATCCCATGAATGGAAATGCCAGAAAACCAATAGTGCTTCCTAGTTATGAGATTATGGGAGATGAAGGATAAACTTAAATTCATCATCCTGAGGATCAATCGTGTCCTCGCCTGCTTCCTGTCGGTACCAACCACCACCTCGAGAATCACGAGAAATCCTTAAATCATCAGTATGACTGGGGAATGTTCCTCGTGCCATATGATCTAACACCCAATACAATGGGTAGATGTGTCGTCTCTGACTCTGAGAAACATAGGAAGCAATCACATTATCCAATAGGTTAAGAGGGAAGCCTAAAAAATGAGGTTGAAAACGTCTTCGAGTAAACGTCACCCCCTGGTTGATGACATGTGATTTCAAATCAAAATAAACACCCTCTGAAAACTCATATTTCAATGCTTGATTCTCATCACCGTAGAGCTCCGTATGATCATCGCGAGTCGAGTATATGGCCACCGATAAATAATCCCGAGGATTTTCACTAAATATGGAGCTCTGATCACCCCATTCATTCGTCCGTCTTAAACGACGAATAATCTCAGAATTCTTGGCTACCATGTTACGAGCTCGTTTACCTGGCCAGTAATCTGCGTCAAAAGGAAAAATGCCAAAGTTAGAAAAATAAGGATCGACCATAATCAAGCGACTCGCGAGAATTTGCTGATAAAAAGAAGATAATTCTTTGCTTTCCAAGGCTTCAAGTAACACATTTTGAACTCTGATGGCAAAACTAGCGCCAAGAGAGTGTCCGATCAATGTTAGCTCCACATCTGGCGCTAAATCTTGCAGAACGTCTTTCATCAGTTTTAAGATGTCTTGATCAGAGATATAACCTGGATCACCAGTAATCCATAATTTTTTCTCACTGTCTTCTACTGATGTATTAATGATTGCTTGGGACCAATCAATATACCCCACATTATAGGAACGATCGATATTACAACCTCCTGGTGCTGATGTTTGGAGAAAGTTGACGAGAGACTGTTCTTTTTGAGCAACTCTTGACTCCGGATGAGGACCACACTGGAGAACAGCACCTAAATCATCACTTCGAGGATCACCAGACACCACGCTAAAAGTTAAGTCAAGACCAATAGGATCCATGAGCATGGCACCGCCAAACAGAATATCTTCTTTAGCGTTGTGAATAAATCTGAGTTTTTGTCTAAAGGTTTTCTTATGCCAGCCTCGCCAACCATGAATAATAATGATGGCTTTTTTCCTTTCTCGTGAAAATGCTGGCGGATAATCATCGCGGCTAAGCTGCCATTCAGGATCTAAAAAAGGTTTATACCAATAAAAGGTGAGATCCTTTGAGAAGTATGGCCCAGGGACATCACTTGTGGCACAGGTATTTTCTAAATGACAATCCGTACTAGTTAAATGAACACCTCGAACATCGGTAGCTGCCATTAATTCAGCAACACATTGTGCCAAAGCATCACTTGACTCAAGAGATATATTGTCAAGGCCCTCCTCAGACGAAGGATCGCCTATCAATAAGTTGTCTTTTTCTTCAATAATGTACTGGGTTAAAGCCGAAGGAATCATACTCTGTTGCTCCTGCTGAATACTCTTCATACAGCGAGAAACATAGGTCTGAATAAAGTCATCAGCCGCATCGATTTCTGAGGTGTCAAAATCAAATTCGTTCAATTCAGGGTGGTCAATGACTATCCCTTCATCAAAGTTATCATAGTCGGTCAAGTCCTGATCTACAACTGGCACAAGTGTTGATTGTGCTTCCAATGGCTCACCAAAACAAGGAGTGCCAAAAATAGCAACTATAATCCCAGAAAATATAAAACATATATTTGATTTATTGTAATATTTTTGCCCGATAAATGCTTTTTTGTGATCAATAATTAAACTCATATTCGTTCATCTCATGGGTGTAAGTTAGTAAATGAGGGAATTTTGTCTCGTTCGTAGAGAATATACGCCACAACAAAAAAGCCGAGTGGCTCTTTCATCACCGAGATTGTATTCAATTAAAATTTTTCGTCAATAGTTTTGCTGATATTTTATTATTTTCTTTAAAAAATAATGTCTATATCTGGTGAAAAACACCTATACGCCTGTGAAAAACGGTGGTAAATCAGCTTTTAACAACCCTTGAGCCCTAAAGATCATCTTGGTCTTAAAAGTCGTTTAAAGGAATTTTTGTGTGACTATGCAGTCACACAAAATAACAACAGCTGGGAGTAAACGATAGTTATATCAGCGAACAATGACCGTTTCAGGGATATTTGGCAAGTGAGTAATAGGACACACAAGACCACCGCTGTAAAGATAGATCCCGGTGACTTAGGCTAAAACTAGCATCATATACCTGAAAAGTCATATGCGACTACCGGAAAACCCCCCGTATCAATCGACATGATCTGGGATAGCAAGGGACCCGTGGGCTGTTCTATCGGCTGTCAAAATCACTTATCTAATGACTTCTTTAGATTATCATCAAAATTAAATAATTCAGATAATTTAATACCTTGAAAACACATTTGCTGACTCTCATTGAGTGTAAAAGGAAATGACTTTTCATTACCTAAAACTGTTTTCACAGTGAGTGTTGATGTGACTGAATCAACTTGAAAAGTGGCATCAGAGAAGTCCGCAAAGGAACTAACATCGTCTTCTGATAAACATAGATCAGGAGATTGAGAAGATTGAGAAGATAGACTAGGGGTTGTGGTATTCATCTCTGATGAAGCTCTTTTGCAACCGACACCTAACAAAAATAAGCCAACCACACTAATCAACATAGATAACATAAAACATTTCTTCATAATCACACCTCTTATGAAAAACACAAAAAATACAACTTCACTATCACTGACATGGTAACAACCGATTTAACGAACACGTCTCGTCTTTAAACACTGACTAGCACTAGTGAACCCAGGCGATCCCCTATATGAATTAATATGTACTCCAAAAAATCATTGGCGTCAAATACTTATACCACTTTGCATTCACTGATTATAACACACACACCCTGCCAAAGACTTTATCGGATAACTAGAATGCCTATGGTATCTGAAGCAGAATGAGAACCCCATGGCCAGAGGACCACAGTCATCACTCATCATCTTATGGGGCTAGTGTGTTGATAGAGAAAACATTTCTGTAGATGGTCATCAGGTTTTTATGTTATGGCTTTGCTGGCCATTATTTAACCCTGGAAAAGCAAAAAACATGATCCCACTGTATCATCAAAACAAGCTTCAAAGCATCATTCACATTCTTTCACACCAGATGAACCTCATACCATGGCGCAGAGGGGCACAGAGCTTTTTGTGTGGCATCATCTCATGGACACTTTATGCTCAGCTCATTTCAACCAATATCACCCACCTTGTTCCATTATTTATTGCCGCCATCCTCGGGCATTATTTTGCTCAGAAAACAAAAGGCAACCGAAGATCCTCTGTTGTTGTACAACAACAGATTCTGTTTTTTTTCATCTGTGGTTTTTATTACGCTTATCATTCAACCTATGGCGTCAATAGCTCTTCCTTACCAGGGCAATTTTCAAAAGTCGAACTTGAGGCACTAAACCAAAACAACCACCTCTTTGTTATGAAGGTATCACTCAGTGGCGAGAGGGCTGTTTTGGGAATACAAGAGTTATCAGGATACAATCAAAATATACGTTATATACTGGTTAAAAACCGAGGTTGTCACCCGGGTTACTTTGATGCCAATCGCCAAGGATTTGCCATCAATGCTTACGGCATCACATGCGCTACTACCACTAACAGCCTCACACTGAGAACACGATTACTTAAGCACATGCAAAACAAACTGCACGTTAAAGACAGTCATGCTGGCTCTTGGGTTTACGCGTCCTTATTTGGTGACAGATCATTTCTCGATGGCCGTACCAAAGAACTCCTAAGACATTTAGGACTCATTCATCTCACTGCCGTGAGTGGTTTTCATTTATCGATGATTCTGGCTGTTCTCAGATTATCATTTTTGTTCATAGCTCTCGGCAAACATCTTATTCTCACTTATAGTAACTTAAAAATAAGATGGATCGGCACCAAGCCAAGTATCTGGTCCCAATCCATGAGCTTACTGTGGTCAGTGCTGCCACGGGTTTTCGAAGGACTGATTTTGCTTTTTTGGTTGTTTTGTGTGTCATTTAAACCCTCAGCCACTAGAGCTTTCGCCTGTTATCTCGCGACATTTATGTGTGTTAAGGGAGTAAGTCCGAAAAAGAAGCTCGAGGACCTGATCACGTTTTCTTTACTTAGTTTTTTTATGATATCACCACTAGATATCTTTAGTTTTTCAAGCTTACTCTCCATGACCGCTTATGGTTATCTCATCACAATCTTCTACCTTTTTATCCCCCAAAAATCAGACCTAAGTACCAGCTTGCCTGCTACTATGGAACCAGGGCTGATTACCAAGTCGAAAGCTCAACTTAGTGTCATAGCTAAAAAATCAAAGAATTTGATCATCAAAGTCAAACACTACTTACAAGTCATGCTACTATGCCAACTCGGTCTTCAGTGGTTTAGTTTTCTCATGGTAGGCGAAATGTCATGGCTCGGCATTATCTGTAATATTATCGTTTTGCCTCTCCTGGTTTTGTATCTACAATTATTTTTAGTTACGATTCTCGGTAGTCAACTGCTGGTGATGGCCCAATATGGTTTTCTAGCGGACTACCTCATTGCCATGCTTTTAACCTTAACCAACTCCACACTCGCTCTACTATCCATAGCCGTCGAGTTTGCTTTTACCAAGTTTACCCTCATGGCGTTTCGTTATCAGCTGTCTGATAACATCCAAAATTTTTGCCAGCTTTTGACCATATTTTGCTTTGCCACTATCCTTGGTGTTTGGGATACATCATCCGAGTCTCATGATAATCATTGACTAACAAACACCTACCCTCTTGACAGTTTTTGTTTCACTCTTACCATTTATCAAGTTGTTCTTGCTTGCTCTAGACGAAGATCAATTGATCTCGTTATGACTAACCGTCTTCAATGGTTTCTGCAGAGCGGATAGTTAAGTAAAGTTGATGAACCGTGGTTATGGAAGTATGTAGAATTTAAAGGAGAAGTAACATGTCAAAAATTATTGGTATCGATCTTGGTACCACCAACTCTGTGGTTTCTGTGGTTGAGCAGGGAGAGCCGAAGATCATTCTTAATGCCGAAGGACAGCGGACCACCCCATCTGTGGTGGCATACACTAAGGATGGCGAAATATTGGTAGGTGCTGCTGCCAGACGTCAGGCCATTACCAACCCTCAGAATACGGTGTTTTCTGCTAAACGTTTTATTGGTTCTTCGTATGAAGAAACTAAAAAAGAGGGCGAATCTATGCCCTATAAGGTTAAAAAGGGCAAGGGTGGCGCCGCGATATTTGAGATTAACTCTAAAGACATCACACCTCCAGAGGTGTCAGCTAAGGTCTTAGCAAAATTAAAGCAAGCCGCTGAAGATTATCTGGGAGAGCCGGTGAACGAGGCCGTGATTACGGTGCCAGCTTACTTTAATGATGATCAGCGACAAGCGACTAAAGATGCTGGGAAAATTGCTGGTTTTGAGGTTAAGCGTATTGTTGCTGAGCCAACCGCTGCTGCTTTGGCTTATGGACTCGACAAGAAGACTGCCGAAAAAATTGCGGTTTATGATTTAGGTGGTGGAACATTTGATATTTCCATTCTGGAAATAGGCGAAAGTGTGGTTGAGGTTTTAGCAACCAATGGTGACACCCATCTCGGTGGCGATAATATTGATGAGCTTCTCATAGCAGACCTTCTCAAGACCTTTAAAGACGACACCGGTATTGATATTTCTAAAGATCCCATTGCTTTACAAAGGTTAAAAGATGCGGCTGAAAAAGCCAAGATTGAGCTGTCATCAGCACCGCAAACAGAAATCAACTTACCCTTCTTAACCGCTGATCAAACCGGTCCTAAGCATTTGGTGAAAACCATCACCAAATCTGACTTTGAAAGAATGATTGATGA
>JAPOQT010000090.1 GCA_026710525.1 Pseudomonadota bacterium | reverse complement strand
GGAGCCACCACGACGAAATTTGCCGCCACTTATGAGTCCGTCATAAAAAGCTTTGAGTACGGCGCCAAAATCAACACCACGATGGAGATAAAAATTCTTATCTTCAGCGGCAATAATAGCGTTTTGCATATGGGCAGGCACATTACGTAGAGGAACGTAGCGCCTATGGATACCAGAAAACAGTGATCCAATTCTTTCTTGACCATCAAGATAGTAAATGGAGGTTTCTTCTTCCATTTTGGCTAAAATAGTGGTCTTCGCCAGTTCTGAATCATCGCTATAATGAACAAGTAGTATCGTGACCACTGTGAGAATTAAGGAGGTGACAAAGCCGAGCCATAAAATAAGGCGTATTGCTAGCCAAAGGCAACGGATGACAGTGGCAGAGTTAATCATTTTTAGTAAAAACACAAGTGACTTCTGTGATGGTGAGTGTTGAGAAAATGAAAGAGGTCATACTAAAATTGACATGGGTACTATGGTATGATCAAAGTTACTGTTTTTAACAGTTTGTTACTCAGGTGACATTATATGATGTTTTTTAAGAAATAAGCAGTTTGCGACTATTCATCTTCATTTGAAAAGCTAAGTAAAAGATGATAACAAGTAGTACAACGCGTATTATGTTGTAAATATTGGACCCACGACAATGTGATGAAATAGACAGCTAATCATAGCTACCATTTTATTCTTTAGCTATATATCCCTCAAAGAATTTAGGATGCGGAGACAAGCCTATTATGAATGGTTTGATTAAATATTTTATTAAGCAGCCCATGCTGGTGAATGTGATCACTGTGATGGTGGTAGGATTCGGTATATATTCCCTGTTTTTTATTAAGAGAGAAGCTTTCCCCAACATTGATTTCGATCAAATTAGTGTCATGACCATTTACCCTGGCGCTTCATCTGAAACAGTAGAAAAACTTATTACCGCCCCCTTAGAAGAAGAGTTACGAGATGTTGATGGTATTAAATCGATGAAAAGTGTGTCGACACAATCAACATCGATTATCTCTCTTGAACTTGACCCTGATATCACCACCTCAGACGAAGCCCGCCCTGATATCCAGGATGTGGTTGACGGCTGGCGCGACTTACCAAGAACAGCAGAACCGCCTATAGTGACAGCGATTAAAACTAAGCTATTTCCTGTGATCACAGTGGCGATTAAAGGTGATGCCGACGAAGAGGTTCTGAGGTCGGTTGCCAAGTCGTTAGAGCAGCCTATTGAAGCTTTAAGTGATGTGGCCAAAGTACGTTTTGAAGGAGTCAGAAGTTACGAATGGCATGTGGATACTCGCAAGGCGTTGTTGCAGAAGTGGGATGTGTCGTTGAATGAAGTGTTAGCGGCGATTAGGCGTAATAACCAAAATATTCCTGGTGGCAGTGTTTGGCTTTCAGATAAGGGGTCAGAGGGGGGTAGTGAAGAAATTATCCTCAGAACCATTGGCCAGCTAGAAACGAAAAAAGATATTGAAAACACGGTGATTAGAGCCAATCTTTTTGGTCGCCCAGTGATGGTAAAAGATGTGGCAGAGGTCAGGCGAGGTTTTGTTAAGAGAAGAGTCTTTGTTCGCACCAATGGTGAGCCATCACAAAACGTTGTTGTTCTTAAGAAGGAGCAAGGGGATATTATTAGTTTGGTGGAAGAACTAGGAAAATTACTTGAAGAAAAAAGCCAGTTTTTCCCTGAGGGGGTGTCTTATACTCTCACTGATGATTCCAGTTATATTGTTAAGCGTCGTCTCAATGTGCTCACCAATAATCTGATTATTGGACTCGTGCTGGTTTTAATTATTTTATCCATCGCATTACCCATAAAAATCGCTCTTATTTCAGCATTTGGTATTCCCTTTGCTTTTCTAGCAGCGATGAGTTTAATGTTTCTCCTTGGGGTAAGTGTGAATATTATCTCAATGCTTGGCCTCATTTTAGTGGTTGGCATGTTGGTAGATGATGCTGTGGTGGTCACCGAAAATGCCCAGAGGGCCATGGAAAGAGGATTGCCGCCAGAAGAGGCTGCTATCCAGAGCACTCAAGAAATATGGCCACCACTATTAACTTCGGTCACCACAACGATGATGGCGTTTGCCCCGTTGCTTCTCATGGGAGGTACCTTAGGTAAATTTATTCGTTTTATTCCATATGGCGTGCTCTTAGGTCTGGCGGCTTCTTTGTTTGAGTGTTTTTTTGTATTACCCAATCATATTGCTCATTGGATTAAGGATAAGACTAAAACAAAGAAGAAAGAGGGTAGCTCAGCCGGTGAGACGAGTGGTGAGGGTCAGCTGATGTCTCCGAAGGGTATTTGGCACACTCGAGTACTGCCTATTTACGAGCGGTTAATGCTGGTGTTGATTAAATTAAGATACCTAGTCATTTTAGTTACCATAGGTATGGTAGTCGGGACATTTTTTCTGTTTACGAAAAAAATGCGTTTTGTCATGTTTCCCAGGGGGGCTATTGCTGAATTTACTATTCGTACCGAGGGTAAAGTAGGGGTGCCACTCAGCGACACCCTGAAAGTTATTACAAAGATTGAGCAGTCAGTAGCAACATTGCCACCTGATGAGCTAAAAGAATACACATCGGTCGTTGGACAGTACTCTCGGGGAGCAAGACGAGGTGTGACGGGCAATCAATATGGTCAGATTTCGGTATCGCTAACGGAGCCGGTTGATCGAGTTAGATCAGCCGATGAAATTATCGATGATCTTAAGTTAAAAATCGGTGAACTGCCAGGAACCAAGATCCGCTTTTCAAAAAGACGGGCTGGGCCTCCCGTGGGCCGACCTGTGTCTATTGGAGTGCGTGGTAAGGATTACCAGGTGATGCGCGAAGTTGTTGAGCAGGTGAAGGCGATTTTGGCGGAGCAACCTGGTGTGAGTGATATTACTGATTCGTTTACTCCTGGCAAAAAAGAGCTCCATATTAACGTTAATCGCTCTGAAGCAGATGCTGCAGGGGGGACCCTCAGAGAGATTGGACTTGCGGTTCAAGTGGCATTTGAAGGGGTGATAGCGACCACAGTGCGTGGTGGTTTTGAAGGTGAAGATATTAGGGTTCGTCTTGATGAACGCGATCAAAATATGAAGGCGCTTGATGCCTTAACAATAGCCAACCCTCGAGGCCAGAGAATTCCTTTAACGAAAGTAGCCACCCTTGAGAAAAGGTCATCGATTGCTTCTTTTGAGCGGGAAGATAATAGGCGTCAGATCGTGGTAGAAGGAGATATTAATTTTCGCGAAAACACTCCTATTAAAGTGATGAGTGCTATTAAGCATCAACTTGACTCTCTAGAACGAGAGTACCCTAATATTAGTTTTTATATCGGTGGTGAACAAAGAGATACAGCAGAAAACGCGAAAGAGTTACTGAGGGTTGTTCTTATTACTTTGTCAGGCATATTTTTAATGCTCATATTGCTATTTAAAAATATTTTCCAACCAATTCTCATATCACTCACCATTCCACTAGCTGTGATTCCGGTGGTGTGGGCATTTTATGGTCATGGTATGACTATTACCTTTTTTGCCCTGATTGGCATGGTGGCTTTAGCTGGGGTGATTGTGAATAATGCGATTGTATTAACTGCGTTTATTAATTCACACCGGGGTAAAGGTATGGAGAACAAAGCAAGTATTATAGAGGCCTGTAAAACACGGCTTCGCCCTATTTTGCTCACGACGGTGACCACGGTGTCGGGGATTTTGCCAACAGCCTATGGTATTGGTGGCTTTGATCCCTTTGTGGTGCCATTAGCGATGTCGTTAGGTTGGGGTCTAGCTCTTGGTTCGACGTTAGTCTGTTTAATTTATCCCACCATAGTGGCTGTCTTTGATGATATTACCAAAGTCGTGTTACTCGCGACATCAGTCGTCCGGCGAGGTTATAAAGCTTAATGTGATTAGTGATATCAATTATTGACCAGCAAAATATCGTTAGGTGAAGCGAATGAGGCCAGCGTAACTGGCCATCTTTTAACGAGACTTAACATATCATCAGTCGCACCGGGGCAGAATTGTTCTTGAATTTAGCAGTGCACAACCTGACTGCATTGAGTCAGATTGAAGTCCTGATTTATTCAAAGTGAGAGTGCTTTTTAGGATCAAAAGCTTCTCTGAGTGATTCACCAATAAATGTTATCATGACTAATATAGCCACCAACATGGTGGTCACCGAGATAATGATCCATGGTTTGTTCCAGTGAGTTTGACCTTGCTGAAGAAGCTCACCAATGGAAGGATCAGGGGCTTGTAAACCAAAGCCTAAATAATCTAAAACAGT
>JAPOQT010000089.1 GCA_026710525.1 Pseudomonadota bacterium | reverse complement strand
TTTTGCGCTTGGTAATAATCTTGGACCTGATATTTACCAGGTGAGTGTCGTTGGCGAAAAGAATCCACTAAAATCTCAGCACCGCCACCAGTAATCCATTCGGTTCCTGCTTTTTGTAGGATAAGAGCCCCTTCTTCGTAGGATAGGCGAGAACGTTTACAACTAAACATAAACTCGGCGATGGTCATTTCATAAAAGCCAATGTCTGGATACTTACTATGAACTTTGCCAAAGAGCTCAGCATAATCAAAAATCTTTAGTCCAGGATGAAAGCCACCGTTAAAAGCAACCATGGTACCTCCCAGGGTGAGTAAAGCATCGATTTTAGCCGTGATTTGCTCAAAAGATAGCAAGTAAGTGCCTTTTTGGTGCGGTAGACGATAAAAAGCACAGTAGTCGCATTTAGCAACGCAGATATTGGTATAATTAACTATCGCCATTTTTAAGAAGGTAGCTACCTTGGGATGATGGAAACGTGACCTGATGATTTGAGCACAATCCTGGAGATCTTTAGTTGAGCCATTTTGATAAAGATCGGTGATCTCAGCCAAAGAGGCTCGGCCACCACCAGCTAGTTTTTTCTGTAGTTTATTCATAATAAGGTGAGTATTCAGTGGTAAATAATAAGGCCTCAGAAGTTCATCATAACCTAAATAAGGACCGTGTTGAAGCAGCGTATCGTATCATTCAAGATTACGTCACCCCAACACCCTTGAAGTACTCAGAGTACTTTTCAGAGAAACATAACATACCTGTGTATTTAAAGTTAGAAAATTTAAATATTAGCGGATCATTTAAAATTAGGGGGGCTGCCCATGCTTTGCTGCGCTGTCATAAGAAGGAGCTCGCCAGAGGAGTGATGGCGACTAGTGCTGGCAACCATGCCCAAGGAGTTGCTCATATGGCTAAGTGTCTTGGGGTTAAGGCGAAGATTTTTATGCCGCAAAGTACTTCGTTGATTAAGGTCACATCCACCGAGAATTATGGGGCTGAAGTATCTCTTGTTGGCGATAGTTATATGGAAGCTGAATCTGAAGCTATGAAATGGTTAGAGCAAAATGGTGCCAAATTGATTCATGCCTATAGACAAGAAGATGTGATTCTCGGTCAGGGCACTGTGGCTATTGAAGTCATGGCCCAGTGTCCGGAAGTAGGAGTGGTGGTAGCTCCTATTGGCGGCGGCGGCTTAATAACGGGTATGGCTGCTTATTTAAGGGGTTATGACACTCCCGAGAGAAGAGTAAAGCTGTTTGGTGTTCAAAGTCGTCTTTGTTGCCCCGTCAGTAAGTTATTCCATGGTCACGGTTCTTGTGGATTACAGGATTGTGATAGCCAACAAAAGCCAATCAAGGCTTTTGCCACACTCGCTGATGGTATTGCTGTTAAGAATCCTAGCCCTAAAAATATCGCGAGTATTGTATCCTGGGTTGATGGTGTTCAGTGTGTTGGTGAAAGGGACTTAGCCGGGGCGATTATGGAGTTACTAGAGCGAGAGCATATTTTAGGTGAAGGAGCTGGTGTGGCGTCACTAGCGGCTTTAGAGCTCTATCATAATCAAATTAGGGAAATGGCTGATGGTAGGCCAGTGGTTTGTGTGATTTCTGGTGGTAATATTGATGCTTCAGTACTATGTCGTATTATGCAAAAAGGG
>JAPOQT010000088.1 GCA_026710525.1 Pseudomonadota bacterium | reverse complement strand
TGATGATAACACCCTGTTTCGTCACCCAGAAATTCTTAAACTCAGAGATACCAAAGAAGAAGAACCCCATGAGTTGGAGGCTTCGAAGTACGGTTTATCTTATGTTGGACTCTCAGGCAATATTGGCTGTCTTGTTAATGGTGCTGGCCTTGCCATGGCGACTATGGATATTATTAAACTTCACGGCGGACAGCCCTTGAACTTCCTTGATGTTGGCGGTGGTGCGAACAAAGATCAGGTCAAGAATGCTCTCCGGATAATTACCAGTGAACCAGGTCTCAGGGCAATATTTGTTAATATTTTCGGTGGTATTATGCGTTGTGATATTATAGCTGAAGCTATCGCCGATAGTGCCGTTGAACTCGGTGAAAAACTCGCTATACCTTTGGTGGTCCGCCTAGAAGGCACCAATGTTGAAGCGGGACGAAAAATCTTAAGCGAGGCTCAAGTTAATATCGTTTCAGTTAATTCCATGGCAGAAGGAGCTGAGACTGTTGTCCGTCTTGCTGCTCATTAAAGACACCCAATCACCCATATATAAGGATGAATATGCTAGATATCCTCACCAAAGACCTCAAAGTAATTACCCAAGGAATCACAGGAAAAAGCGGGTTATTTCATACGATCCACAGCCATGAATATGCTCCTCGTTTTGTCGGCGGTGTTACACCAGGTAAAGGTGGCACCACTGTGGAGGGTTTTCCTGTATTTAATGGTGTTTATGAAGCTAAAAAGGCAACAGGCGCGAATGCTTCTATGGTGTTTGTGCCTCCTAGATTTGCCCGAGAAGCTTTATTAGAAGCTATTGATGCTGAGCTAGATCTCATCGTTTGCATTACCGAAGGTATACCGGTGAGTGATATGCTGATAGTTAAAAAGACTCTTGCCACATCGAAAACGAAGCTCATTGGTCCTAATTGCCCTGGTATCATTCGCCCTGGTATCGCCAAGATTGGCATTATGCCTGGCTATATTCATCAACCGGGCAAGGTGGCTATTTTATCTAAATCAGGTACATTAACCTATGAAGCTGTGGCGCAAACCTCATCTCTGGGCCTAGGACAGTCCTTGTGTGTTGGTATTGGTGGCGACCCTATTATTGGCACCACGTTTATTGATCTCTTTCGCTGTTTAGCTCATGATCCTGACACCGAGATTATTGTCATGATCGGTGAAATTGGTGGCGAAATGGAAATTGAGACAGCTGCTTATATTCATGATCATGTTAAAAAACCTGTCGTTGCTTTTATTGCTGGCCAATCTGCTCCCAAAGGAAAACGTATGGGTCATGCTGGCGCCATTATATCTGGCTCTTCTGGAGGAGTATTAGAGAAAATCGAAGCTTTGAGGAAAGCAGGGGTGTATGTTACTGAATCACCGGCGGAAATCGGACTAAAAGTCAAAGAAGCACTCATATCATGGCCCTCGTAGTGGAATGAGATCCTTATCGAGACTCGTGTGATCTTTTTTGATGTTATCACCATGGATATAGTCAGCAGCCCTTGGGTAGCAATATTTTATGATAATAACTCACTAAGTCATCCACCAGAGACATCGATAATAGCCCCAAACAAACCCTGAAATTTTCTGTCTTAGTTAAACTGATAGTACTTAATGACGGCTCTTAAGTAACACACGATAAAATACGAAAACCCTGCAAGAAACATTGATCGCCAAAGCTTGCTATACTCACAGCCAGTCAGAGCCGCTTCTTATACAACACAGTCTTATGAATGACCACCCAGATACTGTATTATGGATGACCAGGAGCCCTATGGTATCATCAAGTTCTTTACCCACCATTAAATCTCTGAGTTATTTTCGTACTGGGGGAACTTGTCAAGGGATTATTACCCCCAAAAACGTCAGCGAAATACAGGCTGTATTAACAAAAACTAATCAGGAAAACACTGCCGTTTTTTTTCTTGGTGGCGGCAGCAATTCACTCATTAGCGATGATTTTTTTCCTGGTTACGTCCTGTCATCAAGTCACTTGAGTCACATCTCTTTCACTCCACCCGACTTAATTCAATGTGGTGCTGGTGTTATGAATTCGGATCTAGCTGACTTTGCTAGTGAACACAACCTATTAGGAGCCGCTTGGCTCAATGGTTTACCAGGTCATATTGGTGGCACCACGAGAATGAATGCGCGGTGCTATGGCTCTGAGATAGCTCATATTATCCATCGTATTGCCACTGTGAGTAGCTCGGACTCTGAAAAAAAAATCTATAACGAGGCACCCAAATTATTTTATGGCTATAAAGACACGTATTTTATGCATGCCCACGAGTTTATTTACGAAGTCACGTTTAAGCTTATACCGGCAACAAATGAACAAGATATGATCAAAGAGCGCAAGCTCAAAGAGTTTTGTCACCAAGATCGAATAGCCAAGGGGCAATACTTACATCCCAGTTGTGGATGCGTATTTAAAAACAACTATGACATTGGGGTGCCGTCTGGTATCTTGCTTGAGCTTGCGGGTCTGAAAGGGTTATCACAAGGTGGCGCCACAGTGAGTGAGTTTCATGCCAACTTTATTCAAAATACTGGCAGCTCGACCCAAGACATATTACACCTGAGCTTTGCCATGAGAGATAAGGTGTATCAAATGTTTGGTGTTTGGCTAGAATACGAAATGGAATTTTTAGGACACTTCAACCAAGCAACACTGGCTATTATCCAACAAAAAAAACCACAAATCACAACCAAAGCCTGTCAGGATGCCCTAACTCAAGCCCGAAATATTTTTCATCAGAAACAACAAAAAAACTGTTAACAATGTTTCCTATTAAGCCGATAAACACCTTCTGCCTTACTAGTATACTGATTAAATATCAGGTGATTATGTTGAGATATCGATGTGCTATGTGTCTTGACAACAACTGCTTAAATGATTGTTTGGAGGTTCTTTTTTCATGACAAAAAAATTAGTTTCCGAGGTAAACCATCCATCCCAAGACCTATATTATTTTCAGGGGCAAGATTATAAGGTCACCCCTAACGATGGTTTTAGTCAAGAGCAGCTCACACAATTACTTCATAAGCTACTCACGCGCAAACAAGAAATTTTACAAAAATCTAAGAACCTCATGAAAACAGGGGAAATTGTTCTTGATCGCAATGAAATGGCCGATGAGGTAGATCTGGCCTCTATCAGTGTGGAACAAAATGTGACCTTTAAGCTGTTAGATCGTGATCGTAACCTCCTTGGTAATATTGACCGGGCTATCGCTAAGATCGCCTCAGGCGATTACGGTTACTGTGAAGGTAATGGTGATGTTATTCCATTCAAACGTCTTGAACTAACCCCTTGGGCTCGATTTAGTGTGAGTTATCAAGAACAACGAGAAAAATTAAAAAAATTCAAAAGCAAAAGGGGTAGCTTTTAGTGCCTGTTCTGTTTAGACTGACTCGATGAATCAGAAGCAAAAAAACCCGACCCTTGCAACATGTCAATGAGGTTAACCGGCTTTTTTTCTTTTTTCTGGTCCTGCTTTTCCTCTACTAACACTAAACCAACACGCCACTGGCTATTCTTTTGAAAGTCACGCTTCATATGAAGAACAGTGAATTCAATCGTCTTTTTAGCAATCGAAAGGAGTATTCGATCACCTTGCTTAAGACGAGATGATGTAATAATACCAATACCGTTTTCGCTCACATCCACCGCTCGACCTGAAATATAGTGCCCTGTTCTTTCAATAAGCATTTTTCCAGGCAACAATCCTGAGAGACACTTGCGCTCTCTCATTCTCTTAAGATCTAAGTCTAGCTTAAGCATCGTAAGATCCCTAAAAATAGTGACTCCATACCATTAAATATTCATTACCAATTTTATCGTGTAATTAATAGTTGAATAAATAAAATTGAAAACCCACTTGTTTTCTAGTGAGTTACGATGAAAGCTATCATCAGACAACATTGACTCATCTGGGAGATAATCGGCTCTATGTGACGTAAGGAGTGATGATTTTACCGCCAGAACGATAGATGACTTTCTCAAGTTTGGCTATGATCTCTTTTTCAAGAAAACGATGACTAAAAGCAATGCGTTTGTCGATCATCATGACTTCTGTTGATGAGTCTGACGAAGGGCCTTCTGTTTGATCACAAGGAACATCAGAGACCTGAAAACGAATCTGGGAGGTGCCTAGTCGTTTAATAAAAATGGTTAAAATATTACCTGAGAGTTCGAGTTGAACCAGTGATCCAAGTTTTCTCTTAGATAGTTGGCTCTCAATCTC
>JAPOQT010000087.1 GCA_026710525.1 Pseudomonadota bacterium | reverse complement strand
CGACTTGCATCAAATTCATTACTTGAGGGCATGGTTTTTGCTGAGCGTCTTGTTCACAAGGCGAAGGATGATGAGCTAGCCATCTATCAGGGTATGTTGTCACCCTGGGAGAGTTATGGTTATTTATCAAGAGAACTAGAACAAGGGTCAGGTGGTCAAGGTCTCAGTGGCGACAGAGGGTTACTCAATCATAGCTGGGATGAAATTAGACGAGTGATGTGGAATTATGTTGGTATTATTCGTTCGACGAAACGCTTGAAGATGGCTCATGCTAAAATCAGGGGGATTCAATCTGAGATTGATGAGTATTACTGGAATAACGAGTTATCGGCGTCACTGTGTGAGCTTCGGAACCTTTGTCATGTAGCTTATTTAACCGTGTTATGTGCTTTGAAACGCAGAGAGTCGAGAGGGTGTCATTATACCATTGACTATCCGAGTAAACTGGATGTTGCTAAGGATACGATAATCTAATCCTCAAGCCATGAATGATATTGTTTTTTACTTTGAGGGCTAAAGTGTCTAAGTTTTACGTGACCACAGCTATTGACTATCCCAGTGGTTTACCTCATATTGGTCACCTTTATGAGAAAATCCTCGCTGACACATATGCACGTTGGTACCGATTACAGGGTGATCAGGTCTATTTTCTTACGGGCACAGATGAAAACGGTCAAAAGCTGCAAAAAGCAGCCCGAGATCAAGGATTTTCTTCGGTTCAAGAGTTTGTTGATCGAAATGCCGGTGTGTTTCTGAACTTGTCAGAGCAGGCTAACATTAGCTACAGTGATTTTATTCGGACCACAGAACCTCGGCACCAGCAAGTTGTCACTGACGTCTGGCATAAACTGTGGGATCAGGGCGATATTTATCAGGGGGAATACTCGGGTTCGTATTGTTATGGTTGTGAGCAATTCATCTCTCCTTCTCAAGTGTTACATCAGGATGGTAAAAACATCTGCCCGGTTCATCTCACCGAACTCACTGAGTTATCTGAAGATGGTTATTATTTTAAATTATCTCGTTACCAGGACAAAATACTCTCTCATTTAACTCACCATCATGAATTTATTTTTCCTGAAACAGCCTACACCGACATCCTCACTCGTCTCCAAGCTGAGCCCCTCAAAGATCTGCCCATTTCCAGAAAAAATCAAGGATGGGGTATTCCTATTCCCCAGGATCAAAATTATGTCATATATACCTGGTTTGATGCTCTCATTAATTATTACACCCCCACAGTGAGTGGTGCCATGCCACAGCATGTATGGCCATCAGATGTTCATGTCATTGGTAAGGATATTAACTGGTTTCATAGTGTGGTTTGGCCAGGTATTCTGATGGCTTTAAATTTACCTCTGCCTAAAAAAATATTTGTTCATGGCATGATCCTGGACCAGGATGGTCGTAAAATGTCAAAAAGTTTAGGTAATATTATCTGTCCTATGGAACTCATGGCGTCTTTCCCCCTTGATACTCTCCGTTACATCTTTTTAAGATCAGTGCCGAGTGGTAAGGATGGTAAGGTGTCAGCTCAGTTAATTGCCAGAGCTCATAATGGTGAACTCGCCAATGAGCTAGGTAATCTGGTGAGTCGTGTCATTAAACTAGCCTTGAAGAAAAACCTGGCTGTGATTCCACCGCTGTTGATGACCCAACTGTCACAAACTAACTCCGAGGAGTCCCTGGCATTATATCAACCAACGTTTATTGATTGTTGCCATCTCCTGATGGCACAGTACCGTCATGATCAGGTGATGAATCATTTATTTGCTGAAATCTCAGAGCTGAATATTGGGATGAATCGTATACAGCCCTGGAGTCTTGCTGAGAGTGAACCAAAACTACAGGCTGTTTTGTATACTCTCATCATCCGTATTTATCTTTTTGCTTATTTTCTGCAAGCTTTTTTACCAGATACGGCGACTCGGATTTTTCATGTTATCACAGCCAAATACCCACAAAATCAAAATTCTACTACCCAGGTGAAGGACATCTTGGCGATGATGACCTCCCGTCAAAAGACACAGGATACGAGCTATCTGCCAACATTTTACCTGCGGTCACCGGATCCTCTGTTTCGAAAAATAAACCTGGAATCGACGTCGTGTCAAGCTGAGCTCAATGCAGGGTCATAATATTGACTCAATTTAAAACCCAAAATTGACGTGGTATAACATATAGTATGTAGATGATAACCATCCATGACCTAGGTTTCCCTGTGAGAAAACCCGAGTAATCTCAGTGTGGATTCCCAGGACAAACAGCTGACTTTCGTAACAACCTAATATTATGATTAGCCAAAAATTTGTGGACAAGTTAACTATTATATTCTATCGCCTATTGACCTGGTCCATAGGTATCGCTGTCATATTGATTATTATTCGTGTCGTTGGTTTCCAGTATTATTTCAGCCAGTTTATGACAAAAACAGCGGTGGAAGCCGTGGCAAAAACAGGGGTGATCAATCTCGATCTCCATAAGCTACAAGTGAGTCTGGTGCCACCACGTATTGAGGCTTATGGTGTGCAAATCACGGACCGTCATAGTCAAAATCACATGATTAAAATCAATTATCTCAGGGCAGACTTATCCCTTGTGAGTTTGCTGGTGGGTAAAGTGCAATTTCATGAAGTAAAACTGGATCATGTTTTTCTGGAAAAAGAGAAAGTGTATTTGTTAATCACAGAGTTTATTAAAAAATCCCAACAACAAGAGGGTCAGCAAACCGATAACACCATAGTTCAAGAAAAACCAGGATTATTTTGGCAAAATATTGTTAATCAGGTTAAAAAAAGTGGTGAGGCGGACTCAGGTTCACATATTTTCTCTTATGGTGATCTCATTAAAAGGGTGACGATTACCAGTGGCCAGTTTGATCGAAAACCTCTGGAATTTCAGTCATATATTCTTGATAGTTCGTCCTTTGACCTCACACTGGAGCTTAGTGAAAAAGGTGGTAAATCCAGTATTTCTGTGGATGACCTTCGGGTGCAAGATGAAACATATTATTTTCTCGACCAAGGAATGATGACCATGACACTGGTCTGGGATGATGAGCAGATAACCGTTGAAGACTGGCAACTGTTTTCTCCCCAGATCTCTTTTCAACTTCAGGGCCAAAGTGCACCATGGTTGCCAGCAGAGAAAGCTGGTGATCGCAAAATGCCAGGAATCATGAAGGTAGACGCTCTCAAACAGTGGGGTTTTCATGGTCACATGTTTTTAAATATGCAGACTCTTGGCAATTATCTCCAAGTTGGCCAAAGTCATGGTGAGTGGCAAGGCACCATATCCGGTGACTTGTCGTTTGTTAATAAGCCAAAAATTAATCTCGACCTGAAAGGGGCCCTCAATAATGGGATGCTTGCCGGTTTTCGATTATATGATAGTCGAGGAAATCTGAGAGTCACTCATCAAGGCATCGTTTTTGATCAGGTGGCGATCGTTGAAAAATCTCATACCTATGGCTCAGCTGTTGGTGAGATCAACTGGCAGAATCAGAGTTTTGATTTCACTGTCAGCCCTGAAGAGTTAGGATTGAAAAATATTTTTGATGTCGTTGGCTTGCATCACCACTTTATTGACAGTCAGATATCCCCTGATCCGGTAGAGGTGAAGGGTACCATCACTCCTTTTGTCTTGGATATTACCGGCAAAAATGTTTTTTTTAACATTCATACGCCAGCTATTGCTTTTGCCTGGCAAAACCAAAAGGCAAACCTCCTCCCTGACTGTGATTTAACTTACCATTTTCAGGTGAATGGCGAACGGTTTCTCATGAACGAGTTAACAGGTGGTTGTGTTGGTGATTTTGTCACTCATCAACAGCTTACATCAGGTCCAGTCATTATGGATCAAATGACGGCTCGTGGATCGTTTCCTTATGATCAACATGGTACCATGGGCTTGCAGCTAGATGTTATTAGTAGAAATCTCAACAAATATGCCTATATTTTAGGTGGTGACTTTGGGAGTGCCAGTAGCGAGGTCTCCCTCACATTTTCAGGGCCTTACTCTCAACTGGGGTTGGTCGTCGAGGGTCGTGCTGATCATTTTGTTTTTTTTGATTATCCCCTTGGCCAGGTCACAGCCAAAATGCACTATGATTTCACAACAAAAATCCTGAGTTTTTCTGATATTTCTGGCAACACCACTGATGTGTGGCAAGCTAGTGAAGGAGACTATAAAAAACAGAGTATGTTATACGCTGATGTTGGTCATTATGACTTTCGCCAGAACAGCTTACACCTTAAACTGCGGGGGGAAAATCTGTTATCCGGCTACGTCTCTCTTTTAGGCCAGGCTCTTGGTCAAAAACAAAAAAATCCTCATTCGTTGTTAGCTCGTTCTGCTTTTGGGTTAACCTCGGATATCAACCATCTTCAGGCAGAAATCAACGTCCAATTTCTCCCCGCTGGTTCTCGAGTGCAAGGATCCCTTCAGATTCAAGGAGAGCAGCCGATGTGGCAAAATGAAACCCTCCTTGACTATTTTGACCTTGCTCTGGATATTAGTGAGTCATCGTTAACCTTGGGAGCGGGAGAGTTGCGCTGGGGAGAGCTCGTAACTAGCCAAGTGAGTGGTGCTTTAGTATGTGCTAATAACATTCAAGCAAAAAAAATCGAGGGAAAGACGTGCTTATTTCAAGAGTTATTTCAACGTAATAGTGGCTTTCAGTTAACCATAGGCACCCGTAACTCTTTGTTGCAGCAGCAAGAATCTACCCCAGCATCTCGAGTGAGTTTTACTCGTTTTCCTTTTACTCGCGGTATGGTGACTGATTTTGCTTTATCACCCACTGTGGCCTTAAATGGTAAACTTGGTGGCACTTTGGGG
>JAPOQT010000086.1 GCA_026710525.1 Pseudomonadota bacterium | reverse complement strand
TCGGCTTCATCCACTTCGCAATCATCGAGAGAGCTATAAGCCGTTTTACCATCTTTAATAAAATGAAAATGATCACATATTCTCACACTAGAGAAAATATCATGGGACGACATAATCAGTGTTTTATTCTTCTCCTTTTGTTCCAGCAAAAGCTTCTCCATAAGTTTTTTACCACCAATATCAAGGCCACTGAATGGCTCATCTAAAATGATCACTTGGGGATCATGAATGACGGCGAGAGCAAATGCTAAGCGTCTTTGTAAACCCTTCGACAGTTCCTTCACCTTCTTTTTACGATGTCCCCATAAACCAAGCTTCTTTAGGTGTTCATCCATCACTTGAACCACTGACCGACCAAAGACCCCTCGTTGGTAGTAACGGATATGATTGTTTAAGGTTTCAACCACCGAAAGTAGGGGTGATAGCCGGTGAACTTCAGGCATATAACCAAAGTCATTTTTATCGCGAATCGTTAACGGCTTGTCACGGTAAAGCACTTTACCCGCTGTTGGTTTAAGCAGTCCGAGAATAACTTTAATGGTCGTCGTTTTACCAGCCCCGTTATGACCAAAAACCAGGTTAATTGTGCCCTCGATAAACCGACAATTAACGTCACTAATCGCGGTCGTAGATTTTTTTAATAAGTCGCCCTTAAAGACTTTTTTTAAGCCCTTAACCTCAAGTATGACTGATGAATCATCACTTATCATGAAGTCTATCCTCCCTTGATACCTAATTCTGTGACTTAGTTTACCCTTACTCTTCTACTCTTCATCTTGATCGGTTACCTCAGCAGATTTTGCTTTTTCCTCAACATCCTTACGGGTAACAGCTTTAGCACCCATGGAAAATTGTTCTTTATTCTCACCATCCTGTTGATTTTTTGCTTCAAGCCTGGTTATTTCTTTTTTAAACTCCTCTTGTAACTCGCGCAAAAGGGCTTTCGATGTCTCTGACAGTTCTTGATCAGCTGTTAGCTTCTGTTCAAGCTCATCACCTAAATCATGTTTGCGAATCAGTGTGGCTCCCAGCTTACTCACATAGTCAGGACCATCTCGGTCATTCGCAGCAAACTTAAAGAGTTGAGCAGCATCAAGATATTCTTTTTGCATAATATGGGCGTACCCCTTAACCGCTGGAATCATCCAACTATCTTCAACTTCAACAATACCAATATCAGCTATTTCCTCACATAACCACGGCTTTTTAAAACTATAAAGAAACTGAAAACAACTCATCAGGTAGAAGTGGGGAGAAGCAATTTTCTTCTCTGCTATCCGACGTAAGATAATTTCCATTTCTTCAGGGTTTCTCTCAACAAATTTATTATCAACTAAATACTGGGTAGTCCAAAGATGAATAAAGTCATCATAGAGAGGCCCTTGACCAAGCAACATCACGTTAATAACGTTACGAGGTAAACCCACCAGAGGAGGATGATCACCGATTCGCTCTTTTCTTTTCTGAATGACCGGATAGGTTTTATCCGCAAAAAAGACAAACAAACCAGCAAATACTAAACATGAGAAAACAAGGCTAATACTAACCGTTACACGAGAAAAAACTAAAGATTTCAATGAACCTATCTTGGTCATGATAAACAGCCTTTCTTGCTTCTAACAATCAAATACCAAAATATTTTATTTTTTCTACCAATTTTATCATTAATCATTTTTCTTTTATTTTTATCTTGTTAAACCACTATGTCTTGTCTTTTCGTCAGCTTTTGTTAGCTTTTTAGTTTTTTTAACTAAAAATCTTAAAATGAGGGTGCTAAACTCTGAAAATAGCCCTGGATAATTGTTAAGATAACCATACAAATCATTGGCGTCCAATCAAATGGCCCAGGAATCTCCGGAATGACGCGCCGTAGGGGTGAGTACATCATCTCCCCCACTTGCAGAATTTTTCTCACTGCAGGATGACTTCGTGGCAAATTAAACCAGCTAATAAAAACAGTAGCCATAACAAGCAGTTGACCAATAGCACAAAGGTACACAACTAATTCAATCAGCGATTTAATCATCTTGCCTCCTGGTCATCGGATGTATGATCTTAATCGTTTAGATTTTTTTGCACTAATACCAAACACCTTGAAAACTTATAGTGTAACAAACAAGAACGAGTTAATCCAACACTTTTGGTGTTCTAGTAAACCAGCTAGTACCACAATTCTTGTGATAGTTCCTCATGGTCACCGTTTTAAAGTGTCAGAAGGATTTATCGGAGACTCATCTAAAACATGTTAATTTAATGTATATTGGTGGTGATCCTCACGGACCTAAGTGTTACCCACCTGACAGGTCGAAAGATGACGTCACCAAACAAATTCAGCTAGTTAAGAGCAGCAATATAGGCCGACCAGTGACGACTGGGGGTTGTGACTAATTTATTCATTACCCCTGGATCCTGATGACGGCTAACTTGGGTAAACAGCACCTTAAGTTCACGTTGATCAGCAAGCTTTAAGCCTTCCTCTACGCCTAAAACGAGAAAGGCTGTTGCCAGTCCATCAGCCACAACACATTCATCTGCCATCACCGTCACCGACACTGTTGAATGATTCACAGGATAACCACTCTTTGGCTCTATAATATGACTATATCGTCTGCCATCGCGATCAAAGTAATTCCGGTAACTACCAGATGTGGCCACACTCTGATGATTAAGTGGCACCACTGTGCTGGCGCTTACATCACCCCATTCGCTATTAGGGGATTCAATAGCAATCTGCCAATATTGTTCTTGAGCATTTTTACCCTTCGCCCTCACTTCACCACCAATCTCAACAAGATAATCGTCAATAGCTAGTTCATCTAAGAACCGGGCAATGAGATCAACCCCATACCCTTTTGCAATCGATGACAAATTTACAGCAACACTCGGTTTGTTTTTTTGAATACTCATTGTCTGCTCATGAAATGTTATGAGCTCAAAGCCAACAGAGTCCATTTGTTTTGTGATATCACTATCAGATGGTAGCACTAATTCTGTGTCACTCGCCTCACCAAAACCCCACAAATTAATGAGTGGCGCCACTGTGGGGTCAAAAGCGCCGCCAGTGATCGTAAAAATATCCTTCGCTTGCTGTAAAATATGAAAAAAATTAAAACTCACCACAAACGGCTCTGTACTGTGCCACCGGTTAAACTGAGAAATTTGTGAATCAGGTATATAAGTCGACACCTGTTGATTAAGCTCTTGCAGAATGGCCGTTATGCGTTGGCGAATATAGGAAGGACTTTTACGGTTTTGGGGAGATGAGGATGAAGGACTTTGATAACGATATACCACCCGGTATTCCGTGCCCATAGTGGCCCCAGACAACTTAAAAACCTTAGGAAAATTTTGACCTTGAGTGAGAAAGAAAGCCAGAGATAGGGTTGATACGATGATCGCTATCCCAACTCGTAACCAAGGCTGTTGAAGATGA
>JAPOQT010000085.1 GCA_026710525.1 Pseudomonadota bacterium | reverse complement strand
GACAAAGGTCTATGAAAAATTCGCTGGAAGCACGACGACTTAATTGTACTTATCTTCATCCTGATAGGGGTTGATGTCTGACGGTAGATTATTGGGGAGTAAGCAGCAAAGATCTCGAAGGAACTCCCTGTCAAAGTCTTTGACCTTCTCGTTTTAATTGATGATCATAATGATAAGAGTAACGGTTGTATTAGAATGATTTTTTTGCGTAAATAGTGATATCATGCTGCTTACAACATGCTGCGTAATGGCTCACTTCAACTTAATCTAAAGATATATTTTATAAATCCGAAATAACAGCTAGGACTTGTTCTGTTTTGGGTAAAGCTCAAAAGAGATGGTTATTGATGATAGTTGGATATCAATGTGAAGCTATTTGTTGAAATTCTACTTGGTGTTATGATGGCGATCATTGCGACCGTTGGTTGTAGTTCGCCACCTAATGTCATTATTCAAGAGACCCAAGGGCAAGATGATTACGATGCGAGCAGGGATGTTTGTAGTACAGCCTCTGGCTATAATCGACCTGAGTGCCAGCCAGTGGAATATGAATATAGGGTGATTGGCAATACCTGTACTACTTGTGCTGACTCAAATGATGTTGTTGATATACTCTTAGATGACCCTGATCGTAGGTATAGTGTTCTTTGGACCAATGTTATGAAGGATGGCAATAAATACGAATGGACCATTGAGTTTGTCCCAAAGGATTGTGCTCAAACTTCTCGAGCTATGAGGTTTATTCCCATTGAAAGATTCCCAGTAGGAACTAGCAGGGGCACTGGAGCTCCTGACACAGGAGATACTGTAGAGGATGATGAAGGGCAGCAAATAATAGAAGCTCCTATTAAACCGAGACGAAATTCTAATTTTTCAACAGAGATGGTTTTTGATGTTGACACGACACCTATCAATAACATGCCAAAGAATGATCCTGATCTCGAAGGTGATATCGAAATTAAGGTTCAGGATGTCACTTATTGTCAGAGACAAAATAGGGTGAATCGAGATGTTTCAAACAATCAAGTAGATTGCAGCAATGCTCAGCTTGATGACTCATATTTTCGCACGGATATCATAAGAGTGCCTTATAAGCTAAGCAGAACCAATTGGAATACGGCTGAACTCGTTTGTGATGCTGTCTCTGTTGCTAACTCCCTCGGTAAGTGGGGTAAATTAATTGGTCAACTCAGTCAGACATTGATTTTGAAGTCCAGTGAGTGCCAGGATAAGCGGGTATCAACGTGTCAGTAGAGTAGTGTTCATTCCTTGTTTTGAACAAATTACTTGGTTAACTTGCTGCTATTCATAGCAAGTATTTTCAAACCTGTTAGCACATTGTGGCGGTCATTGATAACCATATTATGGGATGGCAGTTCTGTTGTTAAAACTGAAGAGATGGTGTCCTGATAATAATGGCGGCCGCCACCACTGATGAAAATCGTGTTGAGATGAGAATGTCCCAGTTTTTTTTCACTCCGGTTTACCTCTGACCACAAAAGAGAGATAGCGCCTAATGTTTTACTTTTTATGCCAACGGCCACAGCTTTTTTAGTTGAAAACCCTGGTTTTAGCAGTTCTTCTGTTTCGGGTGTTTCTTGAAGATTGACGTGTGGGAGGGCTGGAATGTTTTGATGTAACGAGCGTCCTGTGAGATAGTCGCCAGCTAAAATGGCGCCACCAAGAAACTCACCACCAACTCGACAAAAATCTATGGTAATCGCCGTGCCAAATGAGATAGCCATAAACCAGGTCGAGCCTTGTGCCGCATAAACGTCAGATAACACACTTTCAAGTAAACAGATACGATCAAATCCCATGGTTTGAAACACTTCCTTGCTCAGAGTGAGTTTATGAGTTTTTTTCTCAATCATCACGCACATGTATCCAGGAAGACTTCCCAGTGCATGATACAGAAGATGGCGAACCTGCTGATCGCCAGTAGCACCAAGGTAAATAGGCCATGGTGAATCTTTGGTGGGTGGTACGAACTGACCCACCCAATGAGTAAAATCACTGAGCCAAGTTGAGTTAACCTGTTTTGTATCTTGAGTAGGAGATGACGATACCAAAATATCTGATAAAAGCCATGACATTCCCTGATTGAGTTTTTCTACTGACCTACCATCAATCATGGCTTTGAGATGGGTATGCCCGGCTTCGAGCCATCCGCAATAGCCGTGGTGGTCATCGAGGAAACAAAATTCTGGTGCATCATGTGATGAAACGTGGTAGATGAATTGATCCCTATTTTGAGTTGCCAACAATGTGGGAGGTATGAGAGGTCGTACTACCATATGACCAGATGAATTTAAACCTGACCACAGAGCATATTGTGGTTTTTGGTTGTTTGAGTATTTCATCAGTAAGCCAAGGGAGGGTAAATGAGTCATGAGTGTTTTCATGACATCATTAGGTAATTGACTGACGTTGCTTCTATGATGAGCGGTACCTATGATTCCACTGAAACTCAGAGCTATTTTTTTAGCCAGTTGATTAGGTTGCCAGCACACATGCCAATCTTCGAGTGATGTGGCACCTAATAGTTGGAGCTGATCTGATGATTTTAAGTTAATGCCTATGCCAATGAGAGTGCATGGTACCTGTTGTTCACTGAGGGAGATGGTCGTGCTTTCCATAAGGATGCCACCAAGTTTTTTGCCGTCGATGAGTAAGTCATTTGGCCATTTGAGCGTAGGGCTAAAACCAAGGTCATCCTTAAGAATTTTGGTGAGCACTAGTCCGACTTCAAGACTAAAATAAGGTGGTACTTGAGTAGGAAAAACAAGGGTGAGATACATGTTGCCACTTGGAGAATACCAGGGCCGTCGCTCCCCTGTTTGATCTTGCTGGCCATAGCCTTTTTTCTGTTGTCGACAAGACACGCCAAAAGGTAATAGTAACGGGTGATGATGAGTTTTATCATCTGTGGCTAGTTGTTCTTCATGTTGTAGGGGATAGGGAGTACAGGCTGGTTGCGACGCTTCCCCTATCTTGAGTTGGCGGCGAGCCTCATCCATGGTGGAGTCAAGGAGGTCATAAAAAAGGAGTCGCATAGGGACACTCTTAGATGATCGCATAAAGATCTTATTTTACTCGCCAGCACACGGATCTAGCAGGAGGGTGAGATCAGAGTTAGGAGCTCTGAACATAGCTGAACTCGAGATATAATCAACTCCCGTTTTAGCGACATCGTGAATATTAGCGAGATCAATGTTACCACTGGCTTCGAGGGGTACTCGACCGGCCGCATATTTAACGCAGGCTGTCATATTAGCTAATGACATGTTATCAAGCATAATAATGTCGGCGCCAGCCTCTAAAGCACACCTTAATTGCTCTTGGGAGCTCACCTCCACCTCCACTTTTAAATGCATGGGGCCAGAGGTCTTGGCTAATTTAATCAAGTGAGTTAGGTCTTGAGAGACGGTAATATGATTTTCCTTGATGAGGATACCGTCACTGAGATGAAATCTATGATTTTTAGCGCCGCCAACCAGTGAAGCATATTTATCAAAAATCTTTAAGCCTGGTGTTGTTTTTCGAGTATCCAGGAGGATTGCTGGTAAGTTGCTGATGGCATGAGCTAATTTTCGGGTGTAAGTGGCAATGCCACACATTCGACTTAGCATGTTGAGAGCTAAGCGTTCCATTTTTAGAATCGAGCTCGTACTGCCATGGATCTCGCCAATGAGTTGTTTTTGACCAGTTGATCCTTGTAAGGTGGTGCCTTCTGTGACGCAAAAAGCTATCGTCAGCTGAGGGTCAAACTCAAAAAATATATGACGACAGATATCAAGGCCTGCTATCACTATCTCAGGCTCTTTGGCGTAGATAGATCCCCGACACTGAGATTCGGGAGGCACACAAAGATCGGTGGTGATATCACCAAAGCCAAGATCTTCAGTGATCACTTGTCGAACAAACTGTTTGATTAAGAATGAATCGAGTTTTTTAACAACTGTGGGTGTATTGGTCATAGGATCGATAGAAAGTAGGTGATGATAGGTGTGATTTCCCGTGAGCTTATAGTCTTGAGCGTTCATCAATTAAGTTACGCAACTCTTCTTTAATAATGGTTCTGAGATCGGTTTCGAAATGCCCTTGGACCAACTCGGATAAACCTAACTGAATATCTTTTTTTAACGAGTCCTTAATCCGACTGAGGACCTCAGCGGCTAACAAATCGAGATCTATCTGTGGCCATATTGGTTCTGGATCCGCTGTGGGACGAATCTGGGTATCTGACGTAGCACCATCTAAGCGGGTTAATGGCGCATGTTGTTTTGTTTGATCCACGTCCCGAGCTTGCACCGTGCTGAAGTCCTTAGTGTGATGGTTATTATGCCCTAGTAGCTGAGCTCCTGGGTAAGGTTCAAAGGTGGTTTTTGTTGGACTAAGAGCCACAGTTTGTAAGCCGTTATTACCCGGGTTGCTATGGGTGTAGGGAGGTGAGCTGTGATGAGTTTCATGAGTATGGTGAGTGCCAGTGGTGATGGCCACGGTGCTCTCTGCACCGGCTCGTATCCTGGGAGCTTCCTGATCCTGACTAGGGGTGGGTGTCACTTGTTCAGGAAGTGGCACAAGGGCAGCGACCTTAGAGACAACATGCTCTTTTGAAAATGGTTTAGCTAGGACCTGTGAAAAGCCAGCTTGTTTAAAGTCTTGGGCTTGCAAGGAGTCGTAACTACCGGTGAGAACCAAAACCTTGGGGCTTTCATAGCCAAGGTTGTGAGTAATTTTTTTGAGTTCGCTGATTGTTTTAGTACCGGCGAGAGCGCCACTCACAATCAGAAGATCAAATGTGTGGTCTGCTAGTTTTTTTTTAAAACTCGTCAGCTGAGTGACCACGTCCACGTCATAGCCAACCCTGCCAAGAGACAGCTTCATAACCTTCTGAATAGCTGATGAATCATCAGCTAAAAGTATGCGCATTAAAAACCTTTCCTATTAGGATAACCCTCTTCAAAACTAGCTTATTCTAGCAAATTGCTGAGGTTTTAAAACAACTTTCCATGATGATCTTATTTCCAGATCATAATTAAGCCAAAAATCAAGATAAATAAATGCGTTTTTAGATGTTATTTCAAATAGTTAAAAACGATATTTTGAATATATTAAATAAAATATTTTATTTCCGAAAAAGTGTTATTAAAGCAATATTTATTGTTTACTGCTTTAAAAATTTTTATCAAAATAAAATATAAGATTTATAAAAAACATGAATCTTCTTGTTTCCTATCTTGACCAACTTCGTAGGCATGGTCGCTCTCGTCATTTCATGACAGTGGTTACGTTAATAATATTGATATCTTTTGGCCTTTCTTCTCCTTTATATGGTCATGTTCAACGCTTTGATAGTCCCCTATCAGGTCAGGAGAATGAGGAAAATAAAATTAACACACAACTGTCTTCAGGTGAAAAAATTCGTTACGAGAGAAAAGCATCAACCCGTAGTCAGAAGTTATCGGATGACCCAGATTATGATGACGGTTGGCTTGAAAGTACGGAGGCTAATCTCGATGGTGACAGTGAAGAAGAAGAGATTTTTCAAACCCCGGAAGAGGAGATTCTGAGCTTTATTCGCTCTGAACTCGAGAGTACAGAAATTATGATTGTTCCAGGGCTAAAAAAAACGAAGTCTTCTGGTCGTCAGACATTTGAGTATACCTTTGCTGTCCATGGTATACCCATACGTCATCATCATATCCGGGCTATTGTTAAAGTCAATAAAGACCTCTCTATTCTTGGCAGTGTGCCTAAGGCTCGGTATGATAAAGATTTGTTTGCTAGCGTCATCAATACGAAAGAACTATTTAGTTCAGAAGAACTGGTTTCTATGATAGTGGATGATTTAGCAAAAGAACATAGCTCAGTGGATGATTCCAAGCTGAATATATTGAGTCAAAATCAATGTGTTGTCACTAGCGACGAAAAATTACTCCCTGCTATATGTCTCTCGGTTCAGTATCAGGGGTTATGGTTTTATGAGACGATTTATTCAGTAGAGGGAGAGTTACTTTCTTGGCACGTTATTGGCCAGCATTATTGTGGTTTGCTGAGAGACGTTTACAGAAAAAACCTCCAATCAGGCACCCAAGATTTTTCGATTAAGTTGTGTGATCAACCAAGCGAACAGCGAGATCGACTGGCTGATGATCGATTTATGTTTATGGTTCCTGGCTTAGCAAATCAACTGAAAACTTCTTGTTTTGATGAAGAGGGGCTCATTAGTTACTTGCTACAATTTGCTGCCAAGCAAACACAAAATTCACTTACTATGGGTGTGGTTGGCAGAGGTTTGGGCTTTGTTCGTAACTTGTGGAATCCATATCTTGTCAGGTCAGCTGAGCCTCCTGTTGAGTTTCCTGATGAGCGGGAAGAGCTTAGTGAACGTGACCAGGCGTATGCATCGGCTCACTTAAGTGTTAATAAGCGGCCAGGAGAATTTGCATACAATCCGGGTGATGAATTTGCTAAAAGAAAAATACATGTCTATTCCTATCTATCTAGGATGATGGATTGGTTTGAGTCTCTTAATTTTGAGCCTTATGATTTACCCATTATCATCAATATTTCTCCTTATCCTTGTGACTCAACCCCTTCTAATGCTAGTTATGCTTTTTACAAACGAGAGGACAACGATTTCAGAGCTCATATTCTCAGTTTTGGTATGTCAGGTGCCCATTGTCCTGAGTTGTGCAGAAAAGACCCCAAATGTCCCAATAGCTATATCAATGAAAAGCCATCACATCCTGCTAGGTACAACATTGCAACGGATTTTGATATTGCCGCCCATGAGCTGGCTCACTATGTTGTGGCCAGTAACATTCACGGTGTGCCGGAGAGTGAATATTCAGAGAGAAATCACACCGATGCCATTCATGAAGGTCTAGCGGATTATTTTACTTTCGCTGCTACAGGAGAAGACTGTCTTGGTGAAACGGTTTCGACACTGGAAGGCTATCAATCGGAAGAACGTCAATGTCTACGGACTGCTCGACCTCAATTTAAATATAAAGATCATCAGTACAATGCTTATGTAAACCGGCATATATCTCCAGATATTCATACGATTGGTCAGCTTGTTTCCGGGTTTTTATGGCGAGCGAGGACACCACTGGATAGTAATGCCAAAAGGCGATTTGATCAAATGGTTTTAGAAAGTATTAGTTTTACTCCCAAATTCTATGTGACATTCGAAGATTTAATCCAAGCTATTAAGGCAGCGGATGAAGAGCTGACTCAGGGCGCTTTCTGCGATAGTGTTCGTGACTCGCTGATAGAGTACGATTTTCTCACAGCTGATGGTTATACCATGAATTGCGGTGACTCACCGCCACTACCAGCCAATTCGGATAACAGCATAATCAGCTACAATATCACAGATCATCGCGCACTACAGTGTCGTGAGGTTGGTGTTGATCAGGAAATTGCTAAACTTACTGGAGAAGATGTCTCCCTGTTGTTCAAAGATAAGGACACAGAATTAGCAGAGGATAAAAAAAAAGGTCAAAGTTATGGTTGTCAAGATATGTATGTGGGTTTACCCCAGGCGTATGCTGCTCATGGTGCTATCAAGCCAGCCTCTTGGTCAACACGGATGCTATCGTGGTTGTGGTTAGTGATAACGATGGTGCCTATTTTCTTAGTCATGCTAGTGAGACGAATTGTTTGACACTCAAGGCAAAGGGTTACGATATTTGTGACTTGCTCGTTGTCTCACCATTCTGGTAAAAACAAGACAATATAAGCTGTCCGATTAGCCACCCTACTCCCCCACCAAATAGCCAACTAAGGAATCTAAATTAGCACCTTAAGTGCACCATGGAAAGGCACGTTTTCCTAACGGGTGAAAACCCTGCCAATATAAACACATGGACTCCCACACGTGAAGAACGCCAGTGGCTAATGAGCCCCTATCCTCAGAGGATGTTTGTCAAGTAAAAAGCTCTTCGACTTTCCGTAACTGACCGTAACTCTTGAATATGCTATCTGCACTCCCCCCATATTTGACTCTTACGTCTTGAATGCAAATATTTTCTTCTTGATCTCTTGGGATGGTTTGTTAAGGCGGTAACGGTAAAGTCTTTTTAAGAAAGTCAAAATGACAGAGCCCACCTATGCTGATCGATGCGAGTAAAATAGGTAATACGTTCAAGAGCACAAGTACTCGGCAAGGATCAATGCAAGGTTCCTCGCTATTTGCTTTCAGAATTTTTAATATCCTGAATTATTTGGGCAACGTCATTTTTCTCTAAACCATTAAT
>JAPOQT010000084.1 GCA_026710525.1 Pseudomonadota bacterium | reverse complement strand
CTTATTGTCTCAGAAGTTTCAACTCAAGATGTGACTAAGTTCACCTTGAGTTTTCCTCAGGGAGAAAAGGTTGTCAGTGGTGATTCAGATGTGAGTCAAGAACAAGATGACGCTGACGCTGCTGACCTGTTAACCATTGAAGTTTCACGGCTGAATCCAGACAACAAGGAATCAAAAGATGAGACTGACGATTCTGCTTGGCAAATAAAGGCCCCCATCGATTTCCCGGGTAATAGCAGTCAAATTCGGCAAATTTTGAATGCTTTTCTTACTTACCGTTATGATGAATTTTTTCCGGTAGCAGAGCAAAAGTTAGCTCAATTTGGTATTGATGATAAAACATCAGTTAAGTTACAGCTTTGGACTCATTCTGATCAACCTAAATATCAATCATTTGGTTATTTACTTGGTCGTGAAGCTCCAGCTTCTTCATTTAAAATGTATTTAAGTACTACCCTTCATAAAGGTCATGTTTACTTTGGTCCTAAATCTTCGGTAATGTCCAAAGAACATAGTCTTAATGATTTCCTTGATCTATCTTTGCCTGCTGTGGAGTTTAACCCAGGTGATACCATGTCGTTAACACTATCAGACCTTGGCGAAAACGGTAAAAAAGCCACCGTATTTCAGGAAAGTTTTACTAAAATGGTGCCTGCTCTCAAGGAGTCAAATGAGGGTGAGGATGAAGCCACAATCTCAAAACAACCTAGCGACACTCCGATTCAGTTAGCATTTAACCCATCGAAGAGTGATCTCGTTTCGAAAGAAGCTCTTGCTTCTCTTTTTAATATTGTCAGTGGGTTAAAGCTTGATAATTTAGTTGATGACGACAATTTAAAAGCTCAAATTGGCGAAACACCGAAGTCATTAGTGGTGTCATTCAGGGGAGAAAACAAAGGTGATTCGAAGCAATCATCGGAGCAAGTCACGTTAAATATATATGAAGTGGCTGGGCAGTTTTATATGGACAAAATGGGACAGTTTTTCTCCTTGAGAAAATCAGATATTGCTTCTTATTTTGATATAGCTCTGGAAGACTTTCTTGTTCATCCACTGCCTCTAGCTCTAACTGATACAGCTATTAAAGAAATTCAGATCACATCTCACCAGCATGATAGCAACGATTCTGGTTTTCAAAAACGGTACTCTCTCAGCGATGGAAAATGGCTTGCTACAGGTACGGATGATCAAGCTAAAGCAACATTATCATCAGATAACATTGAGATAATTGAGCTGAGTAAGCCGGTGGATCTTCGTGATGAAATTACGTCATTTGTTAGCAACCTTTATAGCTCTCACTATCATATGGAATCTAAGGATAAGCCGGATAGCTCAGATTATGAGCTTATTTATACGGTCCAACTTAATAGCAGCTCACTGAGTGACAGCTGGGATATTTACGCTCATACTCATGATTCTGATAAGCTTTGGTTGCATCAGTCTGTCAAAAAACCTGCCGAGGATCAACGCTATTATTTTTTGAAGGATCAATTGTTAGATGATCTGCAAGAGCCGATTTCATCTTCTCTCGTGTCAGAAGAAGATGAAAAAGCTGATGACAATTCAGTTGTCAGTGGTCAAGATAAAAACAATCAAGAGCCCTCCCAAAGTTTATTTGATCAAGTAGAGGAAAAGCTCACGCCAATATCTGACCCTGTCAGTCGTATGGAAAAAAAACAAAGCACATCAGACAGCGAAGACAATAATCAAGAGACGAGTAAGTAGGTGGTTCTTGCTGAGTGGCTCTTGTTCGCCTGAGCTCATGGGACACATCTTCATGTCTAAAACACTGCCAAGAGACGAGTCTTTACTCAAACAACGCATCATTGCTTTAACCGGTGGTGGTACGAGTGGACACGTGAGTAGTCATCTCGCTCTCCTACCTGACTTTCGCCAGAGAAATCTTCGTATCATTTACTTGGGTTCTGATGGTATTGAAAAACACTTATTAACCCAAGAACCTGGGGTGAAATTTTATCAAATCGCCGCTGGCAAGTTACGTCGTTACTTTTCATGGCGTAACTTTTTTGATTTCTTCCGGGTGGTATTAGCTCTGAGTCAAAGTGTCGTGATTTTATGGCAAGAGCGACCACAACTGCTCCTGAGCCGGGGGGGATATGTTAGTTTGCCACCTGCCTTAGCAGCGTGGCTG
>JAPOQT010000083.1 GCA_026710525.1 Pseudomonadota bacterium | reverse complement strand
CCTTAAATGCCGTGGTGGCTAGAATCATAAGAGCTAACACACCAACTCCTATGCTCACAGGTAAAGCAAAACTTAAGAAAGGAATCTGATAAATCTTATGCTTTCGCGCACCCTTAAACCATGCTCTAATAGCAGCATCACTTTTATGAGCGAGAACTAAAGGTGAGAATATTCTCATAAGCGCTAGAGACTTTAACACTTTGTTCAGTAATTCATTATTCCTGCCGCCAGCTAGTATACTAGCGGAACGTAATTCATCGTAACCTTATTCCAAAGATATCTTTAGAATTCTTTTTTTTGCCTTTTTATTACCATAAACTCTCCAAGATTGATATGGATGCTTGGCTCATCTTTACCGAGATGAATGAGAACTTGCTGGCACTGATCTAAAACTTCTTGGGCCATTTCCTTGGATTTAGCAATAATTTCTGACTGATTAGATTGTCCAGTAGTTTTGATTGTTTTGTTGCGCACTTTTTTCGTTTAGCGCATGACATATACAAACATTTAACCATAGTAAGAATTATACAGGTCATTGATTCAAATGTTATCGAAAATTCGCGAAAAGACAAACTCAGGAAAACATTCTTGATACCGTCAGTCGTTAACTCTCACTGCACCACATAGGAAGTTGTTTGATACCATACCGCTCGTGAACACTGGATGCCTGTTTACCATAATAACAGCGAGGATTCATACCGAGAACCTAAACAAAAGCACCGCCTATTGTTTAAGATATATTTTTCACATACCCTAAGGTAACCCGACCGTGAATCTAAGGAATAAGTTCATCACGGTTGTTCTTGGCGCTGGTGATATGATAAATACTGCTGACTGAATAGTGACGTAATGGCCCCTTAACAAGAGGCCACTCATTGATCATAGACAAAACCATGTTACTGTGAATAATAGCGTTGTTATGACATTTACCTACCATATGACCCATTTTTGAGACAGCTAGCCATGAATACCCGATCACAAAAATTCCTCGTTATTGTTGAGTCACCCGCTAAAGCCCGAACCATTAATAAATATCTCGGCCCAGAGTTTATCGTCAAAAGCTCTATTGGCCATATTCGAGATCTACCTAAAAGTGGTCAACAGCTCAAAACCAAAATAACTAGCTTATCCAACTTATCCAAGAAAAACCTCACACCAAAATCAGCCAAGCTGGTTCATCGACTGGGAGTCAATCCCTATGACGACTGGCAGGCAAACTATCAGGTGTTACCTGGTAAAGAAAAAGTCCTGAAAGAACTACAGGTTTTAGCCAATAAAGCTCCTGTTATTTATTTAGCCACTGACCTTGATCGTGAAGGAGAAGCCATCGCCTGGCATTTGATGGAAGCCTTAGGTAGTGAGAATAAAGTCTATAAAAGAGTTATCTTCTCTGAAATTACTAAACAAGCACTAAAAAAGGCTTTTGATAACCCTGGGGACATTAATATGAACCGGGTAAATGCTCAACAGACCCGACGTTTTCTTGATCGAGTCGTCGGATTTATGCTCTCTCCCCTACTTTGGCAAAAAGTGGCTCGTGGTCTTTCAGCAGGACGAGTTCAATCGGTTGCTGTCCGCCTGATTGTTGAACGAGAACGACAGATTAAAAGTTTTCGTTCAGAAGAGTATTGGCAAATGGGAGTCACATTTCGAGGTTTTAGGGACTTCCAAGTAAAAGTGACAAAATTTCAAGAAAAGAATTATCGACCAACCTCGAAGCAAGAGTCTGCCGTTCATGAGCAAGCTATCAAAGACAGCACGGCAAACACGGTGACGAGAGAAGACAAAAAGAAAACAACAAAACCGCCAGCACCATTTACAACATCCACCCTGCAACAAGCTGCGTCCCAAAGACTGCGTTTCGGTGTAAAAAAAACCATGTTAGTAGCCCAAAAACTCTATGAAGGTGGCTTTATTACCTATATGCGAACCGACTCAACCCATTTAAGTCAAGATGCCCGCACACTCGCCACTCAAATGATTGCACAAAAATTCGGTAATCAGTACTTGCCAGCTAAACCCCATCACTATCCAACCAAAGGCAATACTCAAGAGGCCCACGAGGCCATTCGACCAGCTAATGCTCTGATCCAAGATTTACCGCCGACTTTGGATACGGATGCCCGTAAATTGTATGACCTCATTAGCAAAAGATTTATTGCTTCCCAAATGAGCTCCGCTATTCATAATGTGTCGGTGCTGACATTTCAATCAGGACAGTATCAAATGAAAGCTCAAGGTAAGCAGCTAATTTTTGATGGCTATCAAAAAGTGCTGCCACCAGTCTCCCTGGGTGCTAATGAAGATGTTGAGTTACCTGATATTAAACAAGGGGACACCTTAACCATTAATAAAGTACTGCCCAGTCGACATGATACTAAGCCACCACCCAGATTTAGTGAGGCCCGTTTTGTCGCTGAACTCGAAAAAAAAGGAATTGGCCGGCCATCGACTTACGCTTCAATTATCTCCACCATTCAAGATCGGGGTTATGTTAAGTTGGAGCGTCGACGTTTTGTTGCGCTTAAAATGGGAGAACTGGTATCAGCAAAGCTCATGACCAGTTTTGCTAATATTATGGACTACGATTTTACCGCACACATGGAAAATAAACTTGACGAAATTGCTTTAGGCAAATCCCCCTGGCGCCAAACCTTAAATGAGTACTTTGATGACTTTAGCCAAAAGCTCAGTAAAGCGGAAATTGAAATGGCTCCAGCTACAGCCACAGCCACCAGTATTCCGTGCGAAAAATGTGATGACAAGATGGTTATTAAAACCGCGAGAACCGGTGTGTTTTTAAGTTGCGCATCTTATCAAAATGCCTCAAAACTTCAGGGGAAGAAAAAAGCAGAACTTTGTAAATTCACACTCCCCCTCCAGTCCCCCGACTTGTATGTGTCAAGTAATACTACTGATCAAAAAAATAAATCAGGGCCTATGGGCACTGATGATCTCGATGCTCTATCGATGCAACAAAAAAAACGCTGTCCTCTGTGTGGCAGTGCTATGGATGATTATATTATTGATTCTCAACGAAAACTCCACGTCTGTGGTCAAAATCCTACTTGCCCCGGTTATGAATTGGAACATGGATCATTTCAGCTCAAAGGTTATGATGGCCCGATCATTGATTGCGATCGATGTGACGGGCAAATGGAGCTCAAAATTGGTCGATTTGGTAAGTATTTTGGCTGTCGGAAATGCTCAAATACTAGAAAATTACTAAAAAATGGTCAGGTAGCTCCGCCAAAGGCTGACCCCATTCCGATGCCTGAATTACCTTGTGAAACATCTGATGGCCATTTTGTTTTAAGGGATGGCATGGCTGGATTATTTCTAGCATCTAGTCTGTTTCCTAAGTCTCGAGAAACAAGAAAACCATGTGTCGCGGATCTCAAAAGACATCGTCAAGAATTAGATGCTAAGTTTCATTTTCTCGCCGATGGTCCTCTCCAGGATCCAGAAGGTCGGGATTATTTTATCTATTTTTCGAGGAAAGATAAGAGCTATTACTTATCATCAGAACAACGAAAAGACTCTCGACAAAAAGACCTGTCTTCTTACTGGCTTGCTTTTTGGCAAGAAAAATCATGGCAAGAAGAACAAAAGGTCAAACGGCACAAAACCAAAGCTAAAGCTAGAGTTAAAAGATAATACTTGCTGTGATCATTTTTACCCGGCAGCCATTCGCCAACCAGGCAAGATTCATTTTTTTCTCACTCTCAACTTGACAACAACTGTTTAGGTTTTATTATACCACCGTTGTTCATATGGGTGGTTTTTAGCCTGATCTTTGACTCTTCGTTATGTTCCTTAATTCTTATCTTAGTCATAGGAACCTTAACAATTAAGCAGCAATAGAATGTGATCTCATCTAGGAGATACTCGGGATATCATCACACCATAGCAAACGTAAATTAAGTTGATTGTCCTATTAACGACATTTATTATTTCATTTGGAGGAATGTGTATGAAGTTTAAGCCTTTACAAGATCGGGTTCTCGTTAAACGCCTTGAATCTGAAACTAAAAGTGCTGGTGGCATTATTATCCCTGATAATGCTCAAGAAAAACCCACTCAAGCGGAAGTCGTTGCCGTTGGTAATGGTAAGAGACTTTCGAACGGTGAACTCCACACACCTGACGTTAAGGTTGGCGATAAAGTGGTTTTCTCAACCTATGCTGGATCATCTCTTAAAATTGACGGTGATGAACTACTCGTCTTGAAAGAAGATGATATTTTTGGTGTCGTGGAATAAACCATTGATACAAAGTTACATAGGAGACGGACAAAGTTAGTTCATCTTCTCGGTATGGCAAATGAATATAACTGTTTTATAAGGAGGCGGATTAATGTCTGCGAAGGAAATTGAGTTTGGCGAAGACGCCCGCAAGAAAATATTGTCTGGTGTTGACATATTGGCGAAGGCAGTCAAAGTCACGTTAGGACCTAAGGGTCGAAATGTTGTCCTCGATAAGAGTTTTGGTTCTCCGACGATCACCAAAGATGGTGTGACCGTAGCCAAAGACATTGAACTTGAAGATAAGTTCGAAAACATGGGAGCACAAATGGTGAAGGAAGTTGCTTCAAAAACTTCTGATGTTGCCGGCGACGGTACTACCACAGCTACTGTGCTTGCCCAGGCAATTTACCATGAAGGTGTGAAACTTGTCACAGCAGCTCACAATCCTATGGACCTCAAAAGAGGTATCGACAAGGCGGTGAAAACCCTTGTCGGCAAACTGGACGAGTTATCAAGACCTATCTCATCCCAAGAAGAAATAGCTCAAGTCGGTACTATTTCAGCGAACAACGACAAAGAAATTGGTCAGATCTTAGCTGAAGCTATGGAGAAAGTTGGTAAAGATGGTGTGATCACCGTGGATGAAGCTAAGGGCATGGAGACGAATCTTGAGGTTGTCGAGGGAATGCAATTTGACCGTGGTTATCTTTCGTCTTATTTCGTGACTGACTCTGAACGTATGGAAACTGTTTTCAGTGATGCCTACGTCCTTATCCACGAAAAGAAAATTTCAACCATGAAAGATCTGCTACCCGTCCTTGAGTCTGTGGTGCAATCTGGCAAACCCCTGGTTATTATTGCTGAAGACGTTGATGGTGAAGCCCTTACCACTCTTGTGGTGAACAAGCTACGAGGCTCATTAAAAATTGCTGCGGTTAAAGCACCTGGATTCGGCGATCGTCGCAAAGCTATGCTTGAAGACATTGCGGTACTCACCGGTGGTCAAGTCATTAGTGAAGACCTAGGTTTTAAGCTTGAGAATGCTACTCTAGAACAACTGGGTAAGGCACAGCAAGTATCTATCACCAAAGAAAACACTACTGTGGTTGGTGGTGCTGGTAAAACTAGTGATCTTGAAGCACGGGTTGCTCAGATTCGCACTGAAATTGACAACACAACTTCAGACTATGACAAAGAAAAACTCCAAGAAAGACTAGCTAAACTCACCGGCGGTGTGGCTGTGGTCAAAGTGGGGGCTGCAACTGAAACTGAACTCAAAGAGAAAAAGCACCGTGTCGAGGACGCTCTTGCCTCAACAAGGGCGGCCGTGGAAGACGGGATTGTTCCTGGTGGTGGTACAGCTCTGATCCGAGTTCAATCAGCTCTTGATCATGTTGAGGTGGAAAACGAAGAGCAATCCTTCGGAGTGAAAATTATTAAAAAGGCTATTGAAGAGCCTCTTAGACAGATTGTGAGAAACGCAGGGCTTGAGCCAGCTGTGGTATTAGAAAAGGTTCGGAATTCTTCTCAAAATGTTGGCTTTAATGCCCATACTGAAATTTACGAAGACCTGTTTTCAGCTGGGGTAATTGACCCAACGAAAGTTACCAAAACAGCTCTCACTAACGCTGCTTCTGTAGCATCACTGCTACTCACAACAGAGGCGCTTATTACAGAGAAACCTGCTCCTGAAGGGGCACCAGCTGCTCCTCCGATGGGTGCTGGTGGTATGGGCGGCGGAATGATGTAATGACTATCGCCAATCCTTGTTGATGTTAACTAAGTAAGAAAGCGCTCCTAGGAACTTTAGGAGCGCTTTTTTTATGTATGGTAATAATTTATTTCAACCTCATGAGATTTTTCTATTGACATAAGTGAGGTCATTTGGTAAGAGAACCATACAAGTTTATAGTTCGCTTATAAACTTTTTTCATTTGCCATGACATAAAATTAAGTTATATCAAAATATTTGTCTTATATAACAAGATCTATCGTATGGTCTACATCAATATTTCTTTTATCTGCTTACTCTGGCTGTTAACTGCTTGTGGTGACTTACTGAATCATCAGCATCAGCTCGCAGTTTCTAGACAACAGACCCAGCTATCTAGTCATCAGGAACTGCTATGGCAAGAGGTGAGTTTAAATGAGTTTTGTCTGGCCATCCATTGTTCTGAATGGGTATCGCCGGCAAAGAGAAAGATTATCGAAAAACTCCAATCCACCATCAGCACTCTCCATAAACTCCTTGGTATTGATGGTATTCCTGAGCCAGAGCTCGTGGTGGTAAAAAACCAGAAGAGTATGAAAAACCCCAACTTAAGAAGTTTTAGTCTCCGGCAGCAGCCACGTTTTTTCCTTTACTTAGCAAAAAACACTTATCCCATCAGGATAAAAAAATTTCATAATGGTTCGAGTAAAGCCAAAAAAAGTGACCCTTCTGTTGTGATTCTTGGCCTACATCAACTAAGTCGTCAGAGCCTTGATAGTCATTCTATGATGGAAAAAATTACGATGGGTGATTATCCAAACTTACCCAATGATCCCTCGGTTAGTAGCGAAAAAATTGCCACTTTACTGAATCATACCTTTCAGAGATCTTTTCAATTCTTACCTTCGCCTGTGCCAGACACTATCCTATTTAAAGACGTTCGTCTTTCCCAAGAAACATCGAATAATACCAAGCCATTTAATTGGATAGCTGATCGTATTTACCTCGAAAGAAAAACGAATAAAATCATCTTTTCATCAAACGAACAACTCTCTTTCGATACCCTGCATAGTTCATTATTACTCGAACTGCTTGAAAACCTTTATGACTACTACCAAGTAGACCTGCGGAGCACCGGACCATCATCTCTCATGAGATCCAAACAAATTCCCATGATCACTGACACTAAAAACTCTCGCAAATCTGGAGATATGGGCAATATAATAGCCATGCTTGATCAAGATTTTTTCAAGCAATTATTCAAAGACGATTACTATCCCAAGCGCCACGGCCTATTATTTTCTCCTGAAATCTTCGATTTACTTTTCTATCTTGAGATTTACACCGCCATGTTTCTCGATGAGTTACCACCAGATCTCAAAACCCTAGATAGTGACGTTCTTTTTAGCAAAACACCTAATGCTCAAAAACTCTTTGCCGAGTTAACCCAGACACCTGAGTGGGAATTATATGAACAAATATTAATCACTAAACAAAAGCAGTCGCCGTTCTCGATGCAGTTTCTTTCTCAGCCTATCATCATTTACAAGATGATCTCTAGTTTTTATGATCAAGTTTCAACTGATTTTTTACAACATCTTGAGCGCGAACTGGTCCAGTTCTATGCAACAAGATCATTACTACTACCAGGCTGGCTCGATGAAAGACAAGTAACCACCTTGATCAAAAACTTTTTCAATGGTGGCTTCCTCGCTACCAATAATCAATTAATAGAAGGCATTGTTGGCTGGTTGACTATTAAAAAAAGCAGGGGTTTCTCTTATCATATTAATCAATTCTCACTCATTATTGAGCACCAAAAATCAATCATGGCTGATCGCAAAGCAGAGCTCATCAAGAACCAAGCTTATCCGTACACTGACACCCTCAAAAAAGATGAAACCATCGTTCATTACTTATCCCTACTTGGTATCAATCATCAGCTGTACATGAATTATCTGTTACAAGAATTAACCCCCACTCAAAAAGCGAGATGTCTTTATAACGTCAGCTATCATGAGAATCTACTTGATTTCTACACACCTTACTACCACTTAATCACCGATTCATCTCCAGATTTTACTTGTTTTAGAGCTATTAACGTCGCCAAAGAACATCTACGACATCAGTAACATGAAAGAGACCCTATGTTTTTCAAACAGTTTTTAGCCATAATCATCCTGCCACTATCCATCACCACCGTATTATCCTGTAGTTCGCAACAATCATCCCAGTCTTCCCTATCAGTGGCTCGCTCTGGGGTCAATTATGACGCTTCAGCTAATACAGCCATCCTATGGCATAAAATCAGTATGGAGCGTTTCTGTCAGCTGATGTCATGCGTGTCTTCCCTATCCGAAGAAAATGAGAAAATATTTCATCGCCTGAATGAGGCGATGAATACTATTCATCATAAACTTGGCTTCCAAAATATTCCTAAACCAGACCTTGTCATGATCAATGCGCCACAACAACAACGTCACTTACTGCGAGATTCAGGAGGAAAAAAAAGTGGCATATCAAGACCTAATAACTTCTTTTTTGTCATTTCAGCCCAATCGTACCCTTTTCAGATAAAGTCAAAATCATTGCCACCAAAAAATAGTAAGAGGAGTCGTTTAAATACCTTCATCTTAGCTATCGATGATTTCAATATCGGAGCATTAAACAATAATCATATTCTCAAAATGAATGCCACAAGAACAAATAACTACATTAATCATAAAAAAATCACTCATCAGCAATTTGCCACCCTGTTAAATGAACTATTTCATGGTCAGTATCAATTTAATATCCACAACCCGGAGAATAAACCAGTGATTATGGTGGATGATATCAATGATAGCCCATTTCAGAGAGTGAGTTTTCATTGGCAGGCCCGTGAAATTTACTTCGAGAGAAAGTTTAACAAAATTGTTTTAATGCACAACCATCCTTTTCTCTATCTCGAAGACTATGATCAACTACTAAATGAAATGCTCTGGCAACTCTATAACTATTATGGATTTGATCAGCGTACATCGGTGCCAGTGCTCACTGGAGGGCTCACAACAACTTTTGTCTCCGACAAAAACAATGGCCGCCGAGGAGGTGGCGAAAACAAGATTTTTGACCAAATTAATGTGGCAGAAAGTCGCGCCATATTCCGACCTTATGACCACAAGATGAAGCACCCTGACCTTCAATTCTCTCCGGCAATATTTGAGCTGATCTTCATCCTGGACTTATTTACCATTGCCCAAGTCATTGCATCTCATGACATAGGAGACTTAACTTTTATGAACACGAATGAATTTAAGAAATATTTTTACAGCTTTAATCAGGCAATTACTCCCTTCTATCGCCAAATAAAATCCTCATCTATCTGGCAGACTTATGTTGAACATTACAAACAATCAAATGCAGAACAAACCCACCAACTCCTCGATCTCCCCATTATTCTTTTTAAAATTATCGCTGACATGTACGATCAAATATCCCCTGAGTTCATTAAGGCCTTCGAATTTTCCATCAATAAGTTTTATGAAGGACAGTACTTTCCTTATGATAAAATTTTTTCCCCAGAAGTTATTAGGCATCTCGCAAAAACCTCCCTGTTAAAATTGCACTCAATACATAATATCGACGAACATATTATTCAGGAAATGGCGTTGTGGATTATCCGCAAAAACACGCAAAACTTTACTTATCATATGCATCTTTTTTCTTACCATATTGAGGAACTCAACCAAACCTATAACCAAAGAAGGCAGCTCCTTTTTAAGAACCATGCCTATCCTTATTCAAAAGGATTAGAACGAGATGAAACCATTGTCCATTATTTGTCTTTACTTGGAAAATCAGAACAACCCCTTATCGACTATATATTGAGAGATGTCTCTGATATCGATAGGGCAAGATGCCTGTTACGATTAAATCTCACGGATAATTTACTTGACTATTATGACCCTAACCTTTTCTTTAGTGCCCATACCTCACCGGCTTTTGCTTGTGCGCGAGTACTCAACATCAAAAAAGAGGTGTTACGCCATCAGAGGTAAGCGGTTTGGTAGTGAATTTATATGTTTTATCAATTCAGTCAGTAGAGTCGTGTGCTCTACAGTTCATCGTGCATTATGACAGATAGGTTATTTATGTTGTTACGTTTACTTACTCAAACTTGTTTCGTTACCTTGCTAATCAACTCACTGAGTGGTTGTGGCTCTCAAAAATTATGGCAAAAATCACAACAACCGTTAGAGTTGAGTGCCTTCATCGATCAGGGTTATCTGCTTAAAGCTGCTGTCGAAAAGCAGGATAATCACCTGTTTTTTGAGGTTTGTCTGTTTGCCGAGCAAACCCTCCTCAATCAGCATAATATAGTGGGGCAGAACTGTGTGCCTGCCTTAGTAACATCCGTGGGACAAACAGCCTACTTTGATCGTCATCAGTTACTTAGTCTCCATCAGGAACAAAAACAAACTTTTCTCGCTCTTCTGAATAGTTACGAAGACTTAGAGCGCTACAAAAGCCAGCAACAACCCATGGAGATGGCTACCATAGGGGCAGCCAGTGGTTTAAGTGTGCTACCAGGAATGATGATCATGTATGGTAGCTATCACCTAGCCCATCACAGTAAAAACATCTCTCATCATTTATTACGGACCATGTCAAGAAAGTTTTACCTCTCAACTATGGTTCTTGGTGGTATTATTGCTTGCTTGTTACCAGATGTTATTCTTGTTTATTCAGCCGATAAAATTAATCAAAAATACCTCAGCAAACTCAATCACTTTCTCAATCACGATGTTGATTCATCTTTGACATCAAAGATGAATCAAGATAAAAGTCAAAATCTCAAAACAATTATTTATCATTGGGAGTCGTTAACCTCTCTTGCTGAATCCTCCCAAGAAGATGCCACAGTGGTGAACTCAGTTACTAACACTCTGAGAGAGTTAGGATATTATCTTAACTCTTTACCCTTAGAGGCTAAGGCAGCCGGTGATATCAGGCAATACTGTGTGCCAAACCCCAAAGATTTCAAGCCCCTATGCACTGATCTTTAATACCCCATGTATCACAAGAAAGCCTAGTCATATAACTTAAATCACAGCCTTCGAGCATCATGGTATCCGAATGACTAAAAAACATGGTGACTTTTAACTACCACTGTCATCCTAACAGCATGGGAATAACGCTTAACAGGGTAGCCATATCACCCGTAAAATAACAGTCTAATATTACTCGATAATTAAGCGGTCAAAATAAGATTTTCAAGAGCATACATATGCGGGCTGTTTTTATTGGTTAAAATGCGTGAGTTTGGCTTCAGTAAAGATGATAAACCTGATGAATTTCGCATTGTGCTGGCTTTAATTTCTGATGAAAAAGGACTACCTCTTTCATATAAAGTGTTTCCAGGCAGTACTCCAGAGATGAAAACTTAGTCCAGGATTTTTCACAAAAAACTGACGTGAAGAAATTTACATTGACCGCTAATCGAGGCATGTTTTCAGAGCAAAAAAAGACGACCCATGATCAAGATGTATCTATGTTTTTTAAAATTTTATATTTTTCATGATCATCCTGAAGTTAAAGAAATTAAAAAGAATAACCAGGAACAATACCCGACCAATGTAGTTATTCAGATCATCGATTACACAAATACCGTTCCACCTAAAATTGATGGTTTACAGTGGATAAACAGACAGTGTCGTTAGATATTAAGCTTCTGGTCATTAACCCTGACTTTGACATTTCACATTTAGAAAAAACATAACTCATTAAAATAACAGGCATAACTTGCCTTTTCTTAACAGTGGTAAAAAAGAACAAATATACAAGGATAAAGGGGGGCTGTAATCACGTACTCAAGAACTACATTTTTATTAGTAGAAAATCTCACATTACAGGTAGGGGCGTAGAATGGAATCGGACACACAAAATCATAGATGTTAACACGGCGTTCTTTAGAAAAATCAGGAAGTGAAATCTTTCCGTTCTTCTAGTCTTCGATGACTCCCGTTCCCATGAAATTGTTTGATTTCTTGAGGATCTTTTGACAGTACGACTCGCAGGTGTACCGGTGTCTTTTTTTCGGAATGCTACCACTAGTCGAACCACCGTGGCACCATTTTTAGCTTAGGACATGATATAAACATACTTTACTCCATTTTGATGGCGGTCAAGGTCACAATCACTGTCGTTTATTATATCATAGAAATTCCAACAAAAACTACAAAATCAATACAATTTTTGTATAATGTATAATAATTTATTATTTTTTATTATCGTAATAATAGCTTTAAAGATTTACAATTAAATCAAAGAATTACTTTTTTCTTCGATAATCACTTCAAATAGAGTAGACGTTTTTGATTAAGATTACATCTGAATTGTCAAAGTCAATAATCTGTCATAAACCCTATCGTTTTGGGCACTCGATGTTTAGTGAGCATCCATGGATAGTGGGGGATGCCTGAGAAAAAGAAAT
>JAPOQT010000082.1 GCA_026710525.1 Pseudomonadota bacterium | reverse complement strand
TAAACTTGCTTTTCAGGCCTTAGATAATCGCTGGTATCTTCATCATTTCTCCACATTAGGTGATGAAAAAGTCCTATATTGGTATCCCTTAAGTTATCAGGGCGGCACCATCCTATTTCAATCAAAAAAAACAGAGAAAAAGGCACCTTGGTATCGTGGCATACTCCCCTCATTTGGTCCTGATGCGGTGGATGTATCCACACTTCATGTTTTTGGCTCATTTGAAGAAGGCAGTCATCTCCTCACTATGATTCCTCGAAGCCAAGGGTTGAACTTACTGTTTCGAACCGGTGATCGTAAAAAGAATTACTCGGTTTGCCAATTATTCTTCAAACACCCCATATAACTTGGTTATGGTTATGCAGGTAGATCTCGGAGTACAGCAGAGCCAACTTGTGATGGATAATGTGAATAGCTTGAGTGCCAGGGATATGGGGGCTTCGTTTCTCAAAGTGCTAGCACAACCTCACCTGAGACAAGTTATAGCTGATATTGGCACCATATTGCGCAGTGAAATCAAAAAAGGTAAAGTGATTTTTCCACCACGGCATCATTTATTCGGTGCTCTGGGTGAATTTGAATTACCAGAGACAAAAGTTGTTATTCTCGGACAGGATCCTTATCATAAGCGCGGCCAAGCTCACGGACTCGCTTTTTCAGTGCCAAATGGTGTTCAGGCGCCACCATCTTTGAAAAACATTCTGATGGAATTACAAACGGACATTGGCCTTACTGTGCCAGCGAACACCTCAAATTTATTGCCTTGGGCACAAAAGGGCGTGTTATTACTCAATACGACCCTTACCGTAGAGCAAGGACTCGCGGGATCACATGCCCATATTGGTTGGCAGAAAGTCACATCAGGATTAATTCAAGCCATTAGCGACCAAGGGCAAAGAGTGGTTTTTATGTTATGGGGGCGTCATGCTCAGAGTTTGAGGAGTCTCATTAATGAAAAACAGCATTTGGTGTTAGCGAGCGCTCATCCTTCGCCCCTATCAGCTCATCGTGGATTTTTGGGTTCAAAACCATTTTCTCAAGCCAATGATTATCTTCTGGAGTCATCTTTGTCTCCCGTGGATTGGAGTTTGTCGTGATTGGGTTCTTAAAGTTATTATGTCGGCAAATGAATTATTATATGACCGATATTAGGCTTTTACACACATTGTTTACGTTACCTTTTGGTGTGATTGCGATTATTCTCTCCTGGGAACAGGTGGCTCTTCGGATCAACCAAGTTATCCTCATATTTTTGACTTTTTTTGCGTCCAGGAGTTATGCCATGGGCTGGAATAGGATTTGTGATCGTCATTTTGATAGGGCTAATCCGAGAACAGCTCAGCGGATGATTCCAGCCAACAAATTAAGTTTGTCATGGGCTATTTGTTTCACCAGTATATCTGGCGTGCTTGTGGTTGTATTTTCAACCCTGATTCAACATGATTTGTGGCCTTATGCCTGTGTACTGCTTATCCTATTCACCGGTTATTCATATATGAAAAGGATTCACTTGTTGGTCCATGTTTATCTTGGGATATGTTTAGGTCTGTTACCGATCGCTGTAACCATTGCTTTAGGCGCTAGTTTGACTCCATCGATTTACTTACTGGCACTTGCTATCACTATATGGGTTACGGGCTTTGATATTCTCTATGCTTTACAGGACAAAGAATTTGATCATAGGACCCAGCTTCATAGTGTGCCTTCTCGGCTTGGG
>JAPOQT010000081.1 GCA_026710525.1 Pseudomonadota bacterium | reverse complement strand
TAATATGCTCCGTGTTGCCCCGTTTTTCAATGCTAGGTATAGTTGCTAGTAATGCTTTAGTGTAGGGATGAAGTGGGGTGGTGTAGAGCGATATAGCATCAGTATATTCCACCATCTCACCAAGATACATGACCAGCACCTTGTCTGAAATATGACGAACAACTGTTAGGTCGTGGGAAATAAAGACGTAAGAAAGGCCCATCTCTTTCTGTAGTTTTAAAAAAAGATTAATAACCTGAGATTGCACCGACACATCTAGAGCTGATACCGGCTCATCGCAAATCAAAAGTTTCGGATTGAGGGTGAGGGCTCGAGCTATGCCAATCCTCTGACATTGACCACCAGAAAATTCATGAGAATACCGAGATAAAGCCGCTACAGGCACCCCAACGGTCTTGAGAATATTGCTGATGTTGCTTTTTAGCTCATCATAAGAAAGTTTTATGCCATGAATTTTATAAGGTTCGCTGAGAATATCGAAAATCGTCATGCGAGGATTTAAAGAGTCGAGGGGGTCTTGGAAAATCATTTGAATATGTTTTCTAAGGCTCCTTAGTTTTTTTCCTTTGGTGTTAGCTATATCATTACCTAGTAACTCAATTCGACCTTGGGTTGGGTTGTAAAGCTTTACTATGGTTTTGGCTAAAGTGCTCTTACCACAACCGGATTCCCCAACAATCCCGATAGTTTCTTCGGGATAAACATCAAAGCTAATATTTCTCACTGCGTGTAGCCTAGCAACTTCGCGACGCAAAATGCCTTTTTGAATCGGAAATGATTTTGACACGTCCTCAACCTTCAATACTGGTTTTTGTTCTTTGTTTGTTACAACCACAAATACCTATCCTTGTGAGTTATTTTGATTGGGAGTTACTAGATGACATGCGACATTATGATTGTCACCAACTTGGGTTAGAGGAGGACTAGTCGAACATCGTTCCTTGGCTTCAGAGCAACGATTAACAAATCGACAGCCTTCAGGCATACTTTTAAGCCCGGGTACATAACCTTCGATGGTGGGTAACATGGTTTTAGGTTGGTCTGCAAGACTAGGAATAGAGGATAATAGTCCTTTGGTGTATGGGTGTTGGGGTTGGTCAATAATGGTGTTCACAGGGCCTTGTTCAGCCACTCGGCCAGCATACATAACCACAACTTCATCACACATTTGGGCGATAACTCCGAAGTCATGAGTGATCAGCAGTATTGACATGGACGTTTGTTCTTTGAGCTCATAGATCAAATTAAGGATTTGAGCTTGTACCGTCACATCAAGTGCTGTAGTCGGTTCATCAGCAATTAAAATATCAGGCTGACAAGCTAATGCCATAGCAATCATCACCCGTTGACGCATACCTCCCGAGAGTTGATGAGGAAAGGCGTCCATTTTTTGTTCAGGGTCCGGCATCTGAACTTGATGGAGTAGTTCCAGCATAGACTTACGAACTTCGGAGGGGCTCATTTCAGGGAAATGCAATCGGTACACTTCAGCGATTTGTTTACCAATTTTATGGACAGGATTAAGAGCTGACATGGAGTCTTGAAAAATCATCGCAATACGACGGCCACGAATCTTATGGAGCAATTTTTGAGGATAAGACACCAGATTAATCCCTTGATCTTCAACTAAGGGTTCAGATGAAGATGTATTGGTCTTGAGCCAGATTTCTCCCCGTAAAATTTTGCTTTGTGGTTGAGGAAGGAGACGCATAATGGCATATGAGGTCACACTTTTTCCACATCCAGACTCGCCAACCAAACCTAAAACGGAGCCTTTTTTCAAGTCAAAGCTCACATTATCGACTGCGGTAAGCCAGTCGCCTTCATCTGATTGGAAGGCCACAGCTAACTCTTTAACAGATAAAATTGTTTCGGCGCTCTCTGTTATTGTGGGTGTTGTTGTGTTAGTTGCTAGCATAAATTATCTTTATTTTTTGCTAAGGTTAGTCAAATTTAATTCTTGGGTCAACGATGGCAACAATTAAATCACCTAATAATGTGGCGAGTAGCCCTATAACACCAAATATCCCAGCCATCGACACTATCACAGGAAAATCTCTATTCAGCGTCGCTTGATAAGAAAAAAGGCCAAGGCCATCGATATTAAAGATCGTTTCAACCAGAAAGCTGCCACCGAAAAATACCATGAGTAAACCAGAAAAACCACTAGCTAAAGGAATAATACTATTTCTTACAGCGTGATTGATCACAGCTTTACGGTAAGGTACTCCTTTAGCCACAGCCGTTCTCACGTAGTCCATAGCAATGTTGTCTAACAGGTATGATTTCATATAATAAGTAAGGACGGCAAAGGCGCTAGCCATGTAACTAATAAGAGGTAGGATAGAGTGGTAAATAATATCTAATGCAATGGTGAAAACAGAGCTTTCTTCAAGGTCAAGATCGTCACTCATAAAACCACCGAGGGGAAACCACTGAAGATTACCGCCGAAATAGACTAATAGGATAATGGCGATCACATAACCTGGTATCGCGAAGCCAAAAAATGTAATAATGGACGTGGTGGTATCGAAGAGGGATTTATGTTTAAATGCTTTCAGAATACCTAAAGGTATACAAACGAGGTAGGTTAGGAAGAAGGTGAAAAAACCATAGTAGGCTGATACCGGTATTTTTTTCCATATAAGCTCGATTACAGGAATGTAGTAAGTGAAAGACTCACCAAAATCGAGTCGAATAAATTTCCACAACCAATGAACATAAGCGACGATCCAAGGTTTATCAAGGCCGTAGTGAGCCCTAAGTTCCTCCATTTGCTTTGCGCTAATAGGACTATCTTTGTCAACGGGGGAGTAACTACTTGGAGTAGCGCTACCCCCTCCATCATTACTCATGCTTTGGGCTTTATAAGACATGATGGCTTGCTCGAGAGGGCCACCAGGAGCAAGCCTTGTTACCAGTGACACAACCATGGTCATGCCAATAAAAGTTGGGATAATCAGGAGTAGTCGTTTAACAATATATTTGATCATATGATCACCTGAGTTTACCAGTTATTGCTGGTAAACATTTATACCTAGAACAAGGGCCACTTCCAGTAAAAAGTAAGACCCAGGGCTCATATAAAATCCATAACAGGGGTTAAAAAACATTATTGTTTCATTTTGTATGTTGTATCCACAGTCACAGAAGCCCCAAAAGACTTATCTTGTTTTTGGTATTCTTCTAGCTCTTTTTTAGCTTTCTCATCGACCCAGCCATAGGCTAGAATACTGGGACCACTTTTAGACCCTGGTACTTTCGGAAGCATCACATATCGCCAGTATGCCATTCTCACGAAAGGATTAATAAGTCCTGGGATAAAAGCAGCATCATCATGGATAAACTGAATCATTTTACGAGACAGCTCTTGTTTTTTTGTCTCATCAAAGGTT
>JAPOQT010000080.1 GCA_026710525.1 Pseudomonadota bacterium | reverse complement strand
TTATGGTGAGCCCTATAAAAATCGCTCGCAGCCTGTTCATCTCATTGCTCTTGTATTTGGAAAAGAAGAAAAAAATATTATCGACGGGCGTCATGAGATGCTCACATAACAATCTTATGAAGTAGTTTTGCCTCTAAAAAAAAGTGCAGCCATTTAATATGACAAGAGAAGATTGGGATAGTAGCTTTAACAGAGGACTGAACAGATCTGCTCTAAGGGAATTGGTTCAGCTCAGCTCAGCTCCTTTCATAAAAGGCAAAATGAAAGTCTTTCTGCTGCTGCACTCATCGCTACAGCACCTTATCGCTGAAAAAGGCTGATGGTTTTTTTAGATCCTTGGCAGCAAATGCACGGCGGTGGATTTCAAATCATTCAGTCCTATTTAGGCTTTCAAAATGGATCTTTACTTGGAAACGGACTTAGAGAATCAAAGCAGAAACTCTTTTTTCTTCCAGAAGATCATACCGACTTTATCATCACCGTTATTGATGAAAAGCTGGGGTTTATGATGTCTGTTTGCAAGTTATGCCCCACCCAAAATGGGAGATCAAATTTCTACAATAATAGGACCGCAAAATCCACCACTTCACCTTAATTAACGACTGCTTAATGGGAGTAAAATCTGAAAGGGCAAAGTCAGAAAAAAACAGCCCTGTCTCAGCTCGATTAATGAAATCATGACGTGAAAGGGAAAAAGTGCGCAACAAAACGATAAAATCATCAAGAAATCCAAGCTATGCCGTCAATATTCATGTTGGTAGCATGTGATATCATCATCTACTGTTCTTCTTCTGCGAGTTGACCAGAGAGCTCATCACTTCTTTTAACAAAAGATTGAAAACTTGATTCAATGATCTTTTGGATATACTCATAAGAGTAATCATCGTGGGCTGTGAAATCAAATAACTGTTTTTGTTTAAGAGCATGTTGATGTTTTTTTTCGAGTGATTCAAACTAATCAAGGGTTTCGGAACTAAATGAAAGATCACTCGTGTTAATCACTAGAAGCTTGATATCTAAATTCACTTTTTGATCGTCCACTGTAACACCATCAATTTCAGGTGAGTTACTATTAATATAATCGCTGATCTGAATAGCTACATTGGAGCGTTTTTGTGTTTTGTTATACTACCTGATCTTATCAGCTCCAGGATTATCTTGAAAAGTAGGAGTGTCAAGAATCGAATCATGAACATAAGATTTTTCAGAGAGTCGTCATGAAGAGCAATGCATCCTCTAGTTTGTTTCCTGTCACTATCATCGAAGCGTTCCTGATAAAGACCGACAGATCTCCCATGGATCCCATATATATGACTATCGTTAAACCAAAAAGCAAAACGCCCCATTAAATTGTCTTCAACACAAGGTAAGATTGGATTCTCTGGATCACGACCATACCAAGGAGGACAGTATTCCATAAGGTGGACACTGAACGCTCCCAGAGCACTTAATGAAATACGCCCATCATAAACTTGTCCTGATAGTGAGTTCATTGCGTCCTGGACCACTCATTTTTCGACCACAACTGTACGGTCAGTAGCAAGATCAGTAATGATGGTGATGTGAGTATCTGATATGAGCCGATTCACTTCTGTAATATTAAGAATTTGATTTTCTTAATTTTCTATAATGAACTTGGTGTTAGCTGTATTTTTGGTGTCTTCTGTTTCTTTCCTGCAACCTACCGGGATAGCAATAGAAAGACCGATCAGATAAATAGTCATAATGAGATTACTCATGTGTAATATCTTTATTATGTTAAAGATCAACACCATAAATCACCCATGGGTCTTAATTATTTTTCAACTTGAGCAAAAATCAATAACTGAATTTATCTCATGTTAATGGTTGATATATAAACACCATTACTAGCATGGTATCAATATCCAGTGACAGCCATACCATTGGTAAAATAAAAACCTAATATTACTCGATAGTTATAGGGTGGAGATGGGTGAAATATCTTACCAGAAAAATCAGAACTGAAACTATGGCAAAATATCAACCTCGGAGCTCAGGTTAGGAAGAGCATCATGTCATTGCCATTTCAACTATGCTACAACCCATGATGTGTCAACCATTAGTCATAGACGTAGCACCCTGAATCTTCTGCTTGATTTTCGTTAGTGGTAGATTCATCGCCGATGGATTCATAATTGAGTGTCGATCTACGGATGGATCAACGTGGGATAAACCTAGTAAATAACCTAATTCATGGAAAGTTAAAGCTCCATATCAACAACCAATCGTTCATTATTTCTGATCATCGATAAGCTATCACCAATATTATAGTACTGAAAATTAAAACAAATTTCTGCAGTGGTTATTACCGGATTGAAAACCTCAAACCCTGTCGAATGAGAATCAACATTGTCTCAAATCGTCGTGGAATGACATCTTGCGACTTCTAAGTTTGCACCCAATTATTATCAAGATATAGAGCATTAATACCATCAGCGAGGGATGAATAAAAATCAGGAAATTGATCACCGCGTTTCTCATGAGGTTGAGGAATGAGGTGAAAAATCTTTTTACCTACAACGCTTCCAGATCGACATGACGACTCGGATAGCTTGCATTTGCTCAAGACCAAGACTGATAGTATAAGAAAATTGATACGGCATGGGAATCTTTGATTCCCATTCTCTAAAGTGTATGGATACCAGTAAGGCCTCCGATATCCGGTTCCGGTGTGAGCATTATCTAACACAGGCTCGTCCATATCTCCGCCCAAAGAAATTTGATACATTTGGGCATCACAAGCGATAAAATTGACAAAACCAAGACCAATAGCAAAAATAATGGATGAATAACGAAATATCGGGGTGCTGAGCATCATCCTACTCCATGAACGCAAGCTATTATTCTACTGGTCGAGATCGTAAGTAAGTTCTCCTCAAATTACAGGCAGTAAATACTCCCTTTCCCTAGACCTTCGTAAAGCTGAACACGAATATGGGCTAAATGATCTTCTTTTTTCACAGCTGAGGCGAGTGATTGAGCAAAGACTTCAACACTGGTTGATGAGGGTAATAAAAAAACTGATGAGGCTGGCATCTTAGCATAATAGTAGCCACTAGCACTCTGGTATTTGATTTCACATAGTTGCGCTTTAGGACCAAGGCTGCCTACGTCCCAGAGAGAAGGAGCAACAATTTGCCCAGGTTCTGCGAGATGGATACTCTGCTTTTGAATAATATGCTCCTTAAGATAGGCTTCAAGGGCAGGGGATCGCTCTCCATTTCTCCAGACAATAACCTTAGAGCTATGACCATGCCACAGTCGGTGACACTGTCCTTGATGTCCTGATATACCGTGGGTATATCGAAAACAAACGTCTTGATTCACTGGTGATGAAGACATGCTACTAAGAGTGACTTGCATCCGAGAGTAAGACACCCCTATTTCTCTGAAAGAGCCTCCCACTAACTCTGTAATCTCTTGACTTAAAACAGATTCACTAACCTGTGCCCCCCGAATCGGATATACTGACGAACGAGGTCCTACGTAAACATAGTCATGATTTTTATCATAACTATTTCGCCCTTGATCACCGAGAGATCTTGGTTGCCAGACGACCTGGTTTTTATTCTCTTGGAGCTCATAAAACTCATCGGCTAGAGGCACAACAAACCGATGATCGAGATATTTTTTCAAAGTATTTTTAATTGTTTTTTTCGCCACCGAAAAGTCACTCACAAATCCAAGAGGACTTAAAGGACCGGATAGTTCACAGTCGAGGGCAAATGAGGCCCCAACAGGCTTACCATCAAGCCATAAACCAAGATCAATAACATCAGCCTGCTCGATAAAAAGAGTGTGATCATGATATGTGGATGATGACATCATTACCCATGGGTGGTTTTGGCTCATATAGCTGGGATAAAACCGCGCAAGCAGTCAAATTGAATCTGGCACTCGCGTATTCTAGCAAATATCTCATCGTCAGACAATTTTTTAGGCAACTGCTGAGAAAACTCGTTCTTCACAGGGGGCTGCTTGATTGCTCACTGTGGGTTCCTGGGAAATCAGGGTGCGCACGTGACGAATCTTATGAAGATCGATATTTAAAGACTTGGCACAAGCTTGATCAAGAACCTCACGCACCGGATCTTCTTCCGCTAATTTCCACGGCTGAATCATCTGATCTTTCGTGTTTTCAAAAGCGCACACCAAATCAGATGAGCAGATAGCGTTAAAATTTGGCACCGGAAGGCTACGGAGATGAGCCATAGAAAATTGGGGGTTAGTCAATTTACCACTGCGTCTACCAAGAAAGAAAAGCATCCCTAAGGTAGAGTTAAAATAAGCGCACATAGCTTTTGCTGCCTCAAGATCTAAGCTGGCAGCTTGCACCGGCACCCAAGCCGAGCCAACGGCAGGAGTTTGACTAACAAGGGCCAGCAGTCTTCCTGCAATCGTATCAAAGCCTGATGCGAGCAACAAATAACCACCTTGACTCATATACCTGTGAGCCAGATGCTCTTTTTTGGTCCGCATCCACTGTTCGGCTTTGGCAGCCATGGTCGTACGCAACTTCGATGACCGACTGTAAAACACTTTTATACCCGTATTATCACCCGTGGCCGAAAAGACACCACGAATCCCCCGACCTGCTGGTCCCATCTGATAGAGATCACCGAGAGGAGATAAGCCAGGGGTGTTATCCTCTAAATGCTCAGCCACTTGATAAAGCTCTGAGTGATAAAACTGACAAGGCCGCCAATCACCTTCTTGCATTTTTGCTGCAGGTTGCCAGTATGATTTTCCCCAATCTCCCAAATCACCAGACTCTAAGCTAGCGAGAAAATTCTCAGTTTCATCCAGAGTTTTAGGCATTTTTCTCAGGGCAATAAATTGGGTAGACTGCTCCTTCTTAACTGATGGCTTCCGGCGACAAATCATCAGCGACTCATGAATAGACGTGTTTTCTGAAAAAGCACATACCTTAGGATCATGGGAGGTGATGATCGTTTCAACATAAAAACGATCGGCGATAAACCTGCGCTCATTTAAGCCACTTTGACTAGTACAAGCCGTGGTCGGTAACACCTGAGCGAGCACTCCCCCCTCGGCAGCAAGGAATCCGTCAGCAATCACCGTAAAAAATTGTCTTGCGTTATTACTATCAATTATATTACCCCCAGCAGAACACCTTGCGGCCACCTGTTCTTTAATGAATAACTCACGACACTGCATCGCTTTTTTTTGTTCTGCAGAGAATTTGGCTGATCTTTTCACGTTATTGGTAAAGGGAGGATTCATCAAAATAGCATCTAAGTTTTTAGGAATCGCTGCTGTGTTATCTGTTTCCAGTAACAACTCTAATGATCCTGCCTTCACTGTGCCATCTGGCTGAGGACCGTTAGGAAGTTTATAAATATGCATTTTTTTATAATCAACTCCAGGCGCCCCTAAGGTGAGATTACTGGCAGCAAGTTGGGTGGCATAATCGTTAATATCAAGGCCACACAAGACATGCTCGACCAAATCTTGATGAAGACGATACTCTTCATCAGAACTAAGAGTTCGTCCTTTAAGCTCCCTCTCCCTCTCCTTGATAACCTTGAGAGCAGCCAGCAACAGGGTGCCAGTACCACAAGCTGGGTCCATAATTCTTAGGTCGCTGATCCGAGGTTTTTGGTTAATAAATTCTTTCGTCAAAGCAAGACGAGCTAAAATAATCGCTGATAAGTTTTTAGTATAAAATGCACCATCACTTTTTGCGGTGTTTTTTCCTAATATCTTATGATATAGGGGGCCTGCATGATCGTAACCTAACTCACTAAGTGAATCAGCCGCCCTGTTAGCAAACTCACCAATCTGGCGAAGAGCACAATCTGTTTTTTGACTCCGCTGGTTTTTTAAGACCTTAATAATCTCCCGGGCTGGGTGAAAAATCGGCCGATAGTCCTTGCTAAGAATATCTTGCCAAATGTCATCAAGTATTTGGGCAGGATCTTGATTACTACCAAGATAGTTCAGTTTTTTGATCAAAAAATGCTTCTCTAAGCGACGCTGCAGTAACATGGCATTAGTGAGAATAAGGGCTGCTATCACACAACTGTTACCAGAATCTTGACAATTTAATGCCTTTGCTAGAGGCTCTGCTAATTCTTCTTGGACCAACAATCGACCAGCAGATTTAACGATATCAATAATCTCATCAGCAACCAATTGTCCTTTTTTACCTAATCCTGAAGCAGCCACAATATGAGCAAAAACTCCTCCACCACCCTTAAGTTCAAGTTGTTTCTCGGTGACATCAACGAGATAATCAGCACCACTACCGGTATCTTCATCACCTGTATCATCACCAACACCGTAGTGAGTGGCTGTCACGAACTGCGCTGTGTCCTCGGCTAAACGACTGTCATGAGACTGGAGTGCCCTTAGAACACGCCCAACACTTTGATAACCTTCTGACCCTTGACTAAGGGCGTCGATCAGATCCTCTTCAGGAGACACCACCACTGGAATAATAATGTAACCCAGTTTTTTACCAGCAGCTTTACGCATCACCCGACCGACTGCTTGCACAATATCTACTTGGGAATCTCGAGGCTCAAGAAAGGCAACAGCATCTAACTGAGGAACATCCACTCCTTCAGTAAAGAGTTTGACGTTACATAAAATGCGGCATAATCTATCTTTTTGCGACACATCACGTAAACTCGATAAAGCTTCGTGACGCTTAAAAGCACTTGAGCCAGCATCAAGATGGGTGGCCTCTACTTCAAGGGCTGAGTCATCAAGACCATATTTGCGTTTATGTCGGGTGATCCAGCTCTTAAACTGACGATCGCAAAGAGCCTTAGCATATAATCTTGAACGAGCCTTACGATTACTAAAGGCAATAGATTTACGAAGTGGCCCAGATCGCTCCATTTTATCGCCACGAGCCAAGCCATTGAGAGCAAGAGACACACCTAACACCCGGGTAATCTCTTTTTTATTTAAACCACGACTATCTCTCAGGGTGCCTGCTTCAGCGCCAATATTGTGTAAATGAGCTTCAAGCTTTTTACTCACAGCACTATCATCAACACCTAGCACAATTACTCGGTAATCAGATAGCAAGCTATTTTCAACTGCTTCTTTAAACGAAAGTCGGTAAAATTCTGGACCATAGATGGTTTCATCGCTCATATCGATAACATTATGGCTTTGTTGTGCTAGTTTCGATTTTGACTTCTCAGTATAAATCCTAGGTGTGGCCGTCATGTAGAGGCGTTTTTTTGCGATGATCGCTGACTCATGGTGAATGAGTTGGAAAGAGGACGAATCCTTGCTGTGATTAAGAATACCAGTGGTTCGATGAGCTTCATCAGCAACAGCTAAATCAAAGGAGTGATCACCGTGACATCGTTTTTGTGCCTCACCTACTTTATCTAAGGATTGATAAGTACAAAAAATGACCTTAAGTAGCTTTTTTGGCTCCATCAGAAAATCCGCAATACTCTGAGGATCAGTGATCACACGACAAACCAGCTCAGTTTTTTTAATATCCTCTGTTTCTCCTCGACCACCAGCAGTGCTATCAGAGCAGATCACAAGAGCTTTTAGGTCTCGGGTTTTATGTGATAACCACTCACGACGTGCTTGTGACACAAGAGCAATACTCGGTGCCATAAAAAGAATCGAGCCACCTGGAGGCACAAGTTTTTCCGCTATTCTTAAAGAAGTAAATGTTTTACCCGTACCACAAGCCATAATGAGTCGACCACGATCGTGGTGTAAAAAACCGCGTTCCACTGACTCGAGAGCTTCTTCTTGGTAAGGATAAAGTGGCTGAGCAGGCCTTTGTCCTGATTTTTCACGCAAAATTAAGTGATGAAATCGACTAAAGTCAATACGTCTCACTTCTGGTTGTAAATTTTCAATGGCAGAGGTGGCATGAACACCCCAGTCACAAGTGGTCACAATATAGCGCCAAGACACCCAGTCTTTTTGGGATGCGGCTAAAAAAGAATTAATATGTTCTCTGTTTAATTTTCTTGTTGCATCGTAGCATTTGCACTGAATAGCAATAATATTGCCCGATGAATCTTGGGCAATAAGATCAATTCCCGTATCCCGTCCATCTAGCTCAGGAGCCTTATTCACACGATCAGGCCAATCTTGCCAATGCCAAATAGCCTCTATCTCAGCAAAGTCAGGATCGTTTTTGACAACTTTCATGAAAAGATTTTCAAACCGACGCCCTTTTTCTGATGAATCGTGACTCTCGCTACACATTCTTAATAATGCTGCACCTGCCGTGATCTCATGCTCAGCATGAGGATAAACACTGCCCTTCATAATCTCCCATCTTTTGCTGTGATCTTGTGATCTCAATAATCTCGCCAGCTTCTGCGAATATCTCGGATCAAATGCTCTCAGCAAAGAGGGTAGTAACTTCCTAGTTACCGATTCATGATGAAAAAGTATGTTATGAATTGGCTGTCCGATTCCATTCTACGCCTCTCCTGCCATGTGAGATTTTCTACCAAAAATGTCGTTCTTGAGTACGTGATGACAGCGCCTCTTTATCCTTTATATTTGTTCTTTTTTGCCACTGTTAAGAAATGGGCAAATTATAGGATGAGAAAGAGCGAGTGTGATGATGCAAAAAGAGATTTTACAGATGAGGAAAGAAGGGCACTCCATGCTGATGATGGCGAGGCACTTAAGGGTGTGTCGCAAGACGGTTCGTAGGGTGTTTGAACAACAAGACCAGGGGCCTGCTGTAGCCCAGGAGAGTTATCGAAACAAAGACTTTGATGTGTTTGATTGAGATGAAATTAAGGGTGAGATACGCCAGGCTACTCCTATGCATGTGTTGGTCGCAGAGCTCAGAGAGCAGCATCAGATGGATATCAGTTATACGAATTTCTATCGAGAAGTTCGTAGGAGATTTCCTGCTAAAAAGATAGTGACTCTGAGAAAGGTGTATCAACCAGCTGAGAAGGTTGAGGTGGATTTCTGTCATGGAATCGATATCTATGATAAGGACTTCAAGAACAAGAGAAAAACCCATCTCTTTGTGATGTCCTTGCTTTTCAGCTCTTATGTGTATGCAGAGTTTGTTTTCATTCAGAAGATTGCTGACTTCATGGCAGCCCATGAAAAAGCTTTTCGCTTCTTTGGTGGGGTTACAAAGGCACACTTATATGACCTTATGATCAACAAGACCTTCAAGAAGTACTCTGAATATACGGGTTTCAGAACTATTCCTTTCTTCGAAGAGATAGCAGTCCATAAGACTTCTGGTAAGTACTTGTCTTTTTTAAAGAAACTCATCAAGCTAGATGTCCTTATTCTTGATGACTTTGGACTGGGAGATGATACGCACTCTGAAGCTACTTTTTTGGTAGACTTGCTTGAAAATCGCCAGTCTACTGGTCTGCAGATGGTCACTTCCCAAGTAGACCCTAAAGGCTGGAAAGGCTTGTTTGAAGACCCCGTGATTGCTGATGCTGTGATCGATCGAATCATTAACCCATCCCATCATATCATTCTTAAAGGAGGATCCTATCGAGAGAAGTTAACAGCTAAGTGTTAGAAGACGAGAACAGGACTTTTGAGAGGTCT